>NZ_JBFRFR010000027.1:0-124752 GCF_052114925.1 Bradyrhizobium sp. 2TAF36
GTTCGCCTTCACCTGCCACCCGCGCCGGGAGCCGGCGCTGCGCTATGCCGAGGGCTCCGCGCCGGCTCCCGCCGCTGCCACCGTCCAACCGGGCAAATCCAACAGCCGGGGCGAACTCAGGACTGGATAAAACTTGGGGGCAAGGTCAATCGCGCCGCCCCAGCCATCGCGCAAGTCCCAGATCAGTGCGTCGGCGCCGTTCAGGGGACTCTGCGATAGAAGATGCTCGAGCGTCCGCTGATACACGGAGCCGGCGTAGCACCAGACATGAACATAGCCGATGCTTCGGCCGTTGGCCGGTATTATACGGGCGCTGGYCTTCAAGCCGTCCAAGAACATCTTGTTGGGCTCAATTTCGACCGGAGTAACCGATATTTGCATAAACGCGCCGGCACGACGCAGCCCCAGCACAACTTCCTTGCCGACCTTGCCACGGAATGACTGTACCGGCTCAAACGGTGCACCATCGGCGAAGACGATCGCATCGCCAGCGAGCAGGCCGGCTTGTTGGGCTGGCGTRCCTTCTATAACACCGGTGATCATGTTGCGACCCTGCGTGTCGAGACGCGAGAGGATGCCAATGCCGGGATAGGAGATACGGCCATTCGGAAAAACACGTTCCAGTCCGCGCCGCCTTAACGCACCAGCAAAGATATCAGAAAGCTGGTAGTACTCTGGTTCGTACGGTGTGTAGTAGCGGGTGTGCGAAGCATGCAGCTCAGAGAGCATGCTATTAATGACGCCGGCCAGCGCCTCTTCGGAACTCGCCCGCGTGGCGTCCGGCAAGTAACGTTCCCGGACGGCAGACCAATCGAGCCCGTCTAGGTGCGGATCGTAAAAACGATCTCGCACGGTCCGCCATACCTCCTCGAACGTGGCGATGCGTGCGGGCACGGCCTGGGATGTGGCCGAATCCGCTGCTTGTTGCTGCTCGGCCCACAACACCGTTGGAGTCAGAGCTGACGCCGCGGCCACTGACGTGAGCCGCAAAAAGTGGCGGCGCGACAGTCCTGAGTTGATTACCTTCTTCATCGTGCAACCTTGCGATGGAGCTCGTCGCTGTCTCGATAATCGGACATTCTCAGAGCCAGGGGGAATGTCTCAAACGGGCCGAAAGCGGCCATTGAACCGGATTTGAGGCCGCGCACGCCAATCCGCGCTTTTCGTTGGTTACGATCCACGTAGTCCAGCACGCCGCTGCAGTTCCGAGCGTTACCTCAACGCGCGTTGAAGGTGAGGCCGGCGCGCTCCCTTAGACGCTTGCGCAACGCCGGACCCATCAGCGCGCCCGGCGTCCAGGTGCCGCCCTCGCCCTGCACGTCGCGCACGAGGCAGAGAGCGCTCTCGGCGATCATCTTGCTGGTCGAGCCGTAGCCCGGATCGCGGTCGCCCGTGACGACCGCCTCGACCCGTCGGCCATCCGGCAGCTCGCCCAGGAGGAGGATGTCGTAGAAGCCCTTCGCGCGCTCTTCCCGAGTCGGGCCTGCACCGGGTTTGAGACCGCCGGTCCCGAGCAGGGAAAATATGGTGGCGAAGGTCTCCGTCGTCACGCGACCGATTTCCCCAAATCCGGGCGCGACCATCATCTCGTCGTAAACGAAGTCCGTGCCGTAGGGATGACCCAACAGGAAATTCGTGCGGTGTACGTTCTTGGTGTTGACCGGCGCCATGGGAAACGGCACGAGCCACACGTTCATGCTCGGGTCGTATTCGGGGATAAGGCCGGACGGCTGAGACGGCCCGGTGAACCCGGGTGTCAGCGCGAAGGGATCGGTCAGCAGCCGGATCAGGGCCGGGTCGCGCGCCGCGGCCGCCAACGTCGCCTGGGCGCTCGCTGCGGTGCCGCCCGACATGCCGCCTTTCACCTTGCGCAGGCGGGCTTTAACCCGCCGCGCCGGGCGTCCGAATTTCTCGCGCGCCTTCTCCTGCAACGTGAGCACGCCGAGATCGAACGGGATGGAATCGAAGCCGCAGGAGAAGACGATGCGCGCGCCGGTCCGTTTCGCCTCTTCGTGATGGGCGTCGATCATGCGCCGCATCCACGCCGGTTCGCCGCACAGATCGACATAGCCAGTGCCGGTGGCCGCGCAGGCCGCCACAAGCTCGGGGCCGTAAAGCTGATAAGGCCCGACCGTCGTGATAATCACGGCCGCACGCTCGCACATCGAACGCAGGCTGGCCGGCTCGGCGGCATCCGCCTTCACCAAAGTCAAATCGTCTGGTGCGCCGATGTCGGCACGCACTTTCTGGAGCTTGTCGGTCGAGCGTCCCGCGATCGCCCAGGACGGAGCATCGTCGCCGCGATAGGACGTCGTCAGATATTCGGCGACGAGACGGCCGGTGTAACCCGTCGCGCCATAGACGATGAGGTCGAAGTCCCGCTTCACGACGCTGGTCCTCCTCGAACCCGGGAGGGCGTTACCCCTTACTCGGACCGGTCTTCCGCCGGCAGGATCGCACCAGCTTGCCTAGCGCGCTCATTCGATCACCTCGTCGGCGCGGGCCGAGCAGGCGCCTAAGAGGTGGGGATGCCAGGCCATTTTGTGCTGTCCCGGAGCCCGGCGAGGACACGAGGACGCGCAGCAAGTGCCACTAGAGGGGGCAGCCGCTTTCGTTGAACCGTCCCATCGCATTTGACGGAGGATACCACAGTTCCTGTCTTGGGGTGCGCAACGACCGGTTGGAGTCAACACGCCATTTTGACCGCGGGCGAGCCACTTCCCGTCTTCCCCTCGACAAGCGGACAGTTTCCGGGCCGGTTGGCGTGCCCCAAACGGGCCAACACCGGAAGAACTCAGGGTGAGCAAATCTGGTCCAAGCGCTCGACAGGAGTCGATCGGTGTCGCAAAAGCGACGCAGCACTGACGGGTCGGATTGCAGGAGCCGAAGCCTCGTGTTGCCCCGGAAGCAGACCTGAAGGAGAAGGGGCGAACGCGACTCCGGCAGCAGCCGCAGGGTCCTCGTGATGCCGCTAGTCAAATCGCACATGTGCAGCAAATGCTGCCGTACGCGGCGGTCTCAGATACGAAACCTGTTGACAGGGATCGGCTTCATTCGTCCTTCCATTTGATCGAGCAGCCAATAGACGCCTTTTGGTCAGCCGGCGCAAGACCGGTGGTCGCAATCGCGCGCATGGCCTCGACAAGCTCTCGGGGCGCCCCCGCGCGAGGCGGAGTTGCACGCCCATCGTCGAGCCGGCCGCGATACTTGAGCTTGCGGTCGGCATTGTAACCGAAGAAGTCCGGCGTACAGACCGCCCCATACGCCCGAGCGACTGTCTGGGTCTCGTCGTGGAGATATGGAAACGGGAAATCATGAGCCTTCGCGAAACGCTTCATATTCTCAAATGAGTCTTCGGGATAGTTCGCCGCATCGTTCGAGCAAACCGCCGCAAAGCCTATGCTCCCCGACATCAGCACGCGGGCGTCCGAAACCATGCGGTCGATCACCGCTTTGACATAGGGACAATGGTTGCAGATGAAGACGACGACCGTGCCTTTTTCGCCGGCAACGTCGTCCAGTGCGTAAATCTTGCCGTCGGTGGCCGGAAGCTGGAACACGGGCGCCGGCGTATCAAGAACGACTTGGGTAGCTGCTGTCGCCATTTCGCACCTCCTTGTGCCCAAATATATGCTGACTACGGCCTGCTGGGGCACAGTTTCCAAAGCCTACTCGCCAGTCGCGTTGTTTTGGCCATATGTTAGCCATTTCCGGTCGCCCCTTAACAGCCGTCATTGGGACGAGCGCGGGATTTCGTCGGTGTAGGCCACGAACGGACGTTAGCAGCTCCAATGTCCCGACGCGTGGGGCTGCGACCATGATAAACTGCTGTCTAAAGTTTGTTCGCCCGGCGGCTCTGAATGATCGTCTCGACACTCACCTCCGGCCGCGCTCCTGCGATTTTTTTTCGCCGATCAGACAGGGCACCCGGGGCTCTTTCTCGGCGGCTGGGACGATCCCGCTCTCTGGCGTGAGGCCCGCAACTTCGCGAACAAGCTTGGTCCGGATCGCTGCCTGGAATTTTTCGCGATCTTTGATCGTCATGATGAAGGCGCCCGGCCCTCCGATCACGCAGTCCTCGTAATAGAGATCGAGGTTCTCGATATCGGTCGTCGAGAGGGATGGCTCCTTCATCATGATCGGGAGGCCGTTGATGATGATGCCTTTCTCCAGGGCAGCGTCGCGCGCGCCGGTTACGGGGGGCTCCGTCGTTGTTCGACCCATCGCCGGAAATGTCGATGACGCGCCGCAACCCGCGATACGGATTCTCTTCGAACAGATCGCCGATTTCCGTCCCTCGCACCGTCCCATTCCCAGCCGGGCCAAAAACGAGCACATCGCTGCGACCCGTCTGATCGATCCACCTGACGATTGCGTAGCGAGCAAGCTCCAACGGCACGCGCACTCATTTGTCATTGAACAAGGATGCCCCAGTCCCTCGCGGCGTTGAGTGGGCCGGGAATGTCGTCTGCCGCCCGATCTTGGGCGGACTGCACCATCAATATGGCCGGATGTGATTTACGGCAGGCACAACTTCCGAACCCTTCACGCGAAGAACTTCTCAAACGCAAAATGGCGGCTTTCCGGCCACCGTTCTTCGCTGGGCATCGAGCGGCAACAGCAACTTTTCGAGCACACCATTGGGGTCCCTGACCGATGCAATGACCCTCGATCGGCAGTTGTTCGATACTTCGCGCGCGGCCGCGACCTCATGTGCCGCTAATGCAAGCCACCGCCCGCGCGGACTTGCGGGCTAGGCTTTCTGTTGGCGCTGGCGGCGTGCTGTTTACACCTCCAGAAATTCCTCGCCGACGAAAGGGCCCACGCCGATCTGGCCGATCGCCTGGACATGTTTTGCCCTGCGAGACCAGGACATTCGACCTACCGCAGGCTTCGCGACGATCTCTTCGGGCATGTAGCGTTTTTGCCGTTTGTAGTCCTCCTTGAGGCCCAACACATACCTCAAGTCGGATCACTTCCAGGAGGTGGATAAGTGTGGCATTCGCAAGGACCAGCAGGATATTATAAATTCCGACATTCGCGCTCAGGAATAATGGTTCGAACGGACAAAGCGGCGCGGCTCCTGGCGCGGTTCATTCTATTCAAGGGAGACCAGCGTGGGCACAGCGATTCGTAGCAGCGGAATGATCCGCGAGGCCACTCGGCTCGCCGCAGCCGGCGAGCTCGGAAATTCGGATGTCATTCGACTCTTGCAGATTCCTCATAGCAAAGAGGACGTTCAAGAAGTCCTTCGCACCTTCGAGCAGCAACTGTCCCGAGAAGCGAAGAGCAAGTTGACTTTGGACGCGTTCGTGCCGCCACCGTCCGATGTCGATAATGAGCGGTACGAACCACTCTTCGACAAGTACATCATCACGGGCAAGACCTATACGACCGCCAGCGGCGCAGTCGTGCCGAATGAGCTTCAGTATTATAACGGTCAAATGGTGCACCTCTACGGCGAGTGCTCCAATGTACCTCTCGTGAATGCCGCATTGGCCGGCAGTGGCTACAGGCCGATAACCTTGAAGTACGCGGACGGCAGGCACGCGGCTGTCGCACAGCTCTGGTCGAATAAGTTCACCGACACCTCGATCCGGCCGTATGCCGCCATGTTCATAGTGGTTGCTGCCGTGGCGGACAACGCTCCCGAAAGCCAGGCGTCCCTGAAGGCGGCCTCCAACGGCGCATCGAGCGTGCTTGTGATGCTTGATGGATCGTTCGATCCCGCAACAGCGGTGTATGAGAACAAAGCGCGGATGTACATGTTCCGACTGCTCGATACGACCCAGGTTGCGATCGACGTCGGCCGCGAGCGCATGGGTACCGACAAGCGGCCCGGGACCATCGATATGGCGTGCATCGGTCGCCGGCTTCACTTGTCGATCAAAGACCAGCACAGACGTGGCGTCGTCCAGGGAGACCTGGCGCTTACCGGGGATCCGACGGCATACGAGTCAGTGGTAGCTCAGGCGGCCAAAACAGCCGGCGTCACGCTGCAGGCGCTTCCGCGCGGTGCCGAATGCGTCTACCCGGCGGTCGCGCGCATCGGGCAGGGGCCGGTCGTTTGCTGGCAGTGGCGAAGCGATGTCGCCCCTCGGCTGCAGCCGGTGATGCCAGGATCTTTGCACTTCGACCGGAGCTCGGAAGAAGGTCGGACCCTTCTCGCATGGGGCTTCACGCCCAAAGTGCTGGGTTTTTTTCCCAAGGTGAGGGGGGTGATCACCGGCCTGGCGGATCAGACCCCGCGTTGCGCCCGCGACAGTTCGGCTGCATGCGAGGGAATGGCAAACGCCGGCTCGCGCCTTCGTTGGGGGGCATCCGAAGAGGCCGCCTCTGCCCCATTCCGCTTGGCTTGGAATACGAGCTTCCTCGGATCATTGAAGGTGGTGCTCCGCAAAGAATTGGTCGGCCCAATGTCCGACGGCCTCCGGGTCAATTGGCACATCACGGAAGGGACCTTCGTTGGGCCGGGTCACGATGCCGTCGTGTTACCCGGCGCGGCGGACTGGATGCATATCCGCCCGGATGGAATTGCGATCGTCAACGTCCGGGCGTGTTTCGAGACGCGGGACCGCGTTCGCGTGTACGGCGCCTACGGCGGGGTCGCCGATTTTGGTCCCGACGGCTACGCTCGGGCGCTGCGCGGTGAGTATGACCAGCAAATCTCCGCCGTGGTCACACCGACATATGAGACTGCGGATCCGAGGCTCGAATGGCTCAACCGCGTCCAGTGCATCGGTGTGGGGAAGGTGGACATGAGCGCGCTTCGCGCGCAGTTCGACATGTACGTGGTGCGGGTGGGGGAGCGAGCACAAGAGGCGTCCAGCGCTGCAGCACAGTCACCGATACCGGAGCAGATCATCACCGCGGTTGAACGTTTTCGCGCCGCGATTCCTGCCAATTTCGATCCGATCTACGTCGAGAAAGTCGTCATACCGTTCTTCCTGACGAACGTTTACGAAGGGGAGCGGCCCCTGTTGCCAATGATTGACCTTAATTTCAGTAAGGAGAATGCACTCCCTCGTGATCGTTTTGGTCTCATCTATCGTGACTGGAAACCGACCCCTGAGGAGGGCGTGATGGTTTTCCTGCAAGGTCTCGAGAAGCGGGGTGAGAATAATCTTCGCAAGCGAATTTATTTTTCGGCGGTGACGCCCGATCTCTATAAGCCGATGTACCGCGCCAAAGTTACAGCTTTTTTTGACAAGCTCTTAGATCAGAAATTTGCTGACAGGCCATTCATGCAGCACTACCTCGACCACTATTTCGACCTCTATTGGGACCTTCACCTTGGACTTGTTGGCAGCGATATTCCCCGTGAGGTTCGTGAAATAGGAAAGGCGTTCAATACGGTCTTTGCCTATCGGGATCCGTTGCTGCCAGTTACCTACCAAAACTATATGAAGGTTCGTGAGCTTCAGGATTTTCTCAAATCGTGGATCGGCAAACGCATCAGCGATATCCAATCGGGCAAAATCAAAAATCCCGAGAGAACCATGGCCTGGCATTGGCTGAAGAATGCCCAGGACGGCGGTCATTTCAGCAAGAAGGACATGGTCATTGAGTGCCTCCACGATTTCGTCGCGCTAAGCCAATGGGGCAATGCGATTTTCCGGGTCATGTCGCTCCTGTCGGAAGACCGCGGCGACCAGGCCGTGCGAGCATCATTTCAGAAGACAATGGGCGGAAATTTCGACACTGCCGGAGGTGCGTCTTTCTCGCCACTTGAGCTATTCGTAATGGAATTGTTTCGCGTGATTTCGCCGAACGGTGGCAGCGTCTCCGCCATCCATGATGCGAGATCAAGCGTCCGCGGGGAGGCTCCGCAGCAAAAGCTCGACATGCCGTTTGAAAGGGACAGCTATGTATCCACACCGCATGCCAGCACCAGCCTGGATCCGGTTCACTGGACGGATCCGAATACGTTCGATCCGCAACGATATCTCCGCGTCCCGACCAGCGCGCAGATCAACGATGACAAATGTCGGCAGATCGGCCTGGCACGGTGTCCCTTTGACATCACCAGTTTCAAGATCAAGGACGGACGAAACGCCCGTATTACAAATAGCGGCTTCGGCACGTTATTTGTCGTTGCGGACGAACGAAGCTATCCGGTTTGTGACTATGCCGGCTTTGCTCCGTTCGGCTTTGGATACCGACGATGTGCGGGTGAACGACTGACAATTCTCGTATTTGAGGATTTTTTGCGAAAGGTCTGGCGCGACAAGATCGCGTTTCGGAAGCTTGATCTGGCGAATCCTGCTCGCGTACCAGTCGGACTGGACGCGGTGATCCAAGACGATATCGGGTTCTACAGATCCGCCTTGCGATAGGGTATCGCGCCGCTGGCAAGCGGTTTTTCGTCGCCCTAAGTGGGCTGGCGCCGGCGTGTTGAGATCCGCCAGTCGCCCAACTACCGGCAGCAGCCCCTGTCCTGTACACGCAATACAATGTAGTCTATTAGACAGAACCAGGATCCGAAGTCGGTCGAGCAAATGCAAGGCAAATGCTATGGATCGAAAAGCGCGGTCGAAGACTCGGGGCTCTCTCCTCCGGGGGCGTCGCCGCTGTCGCGTTTACCGGGACTTGCCGATGCGGCTGGCGTCCAGACCGGGGCGGCCCAAAAGCGCGGCCTTCTTCGACAACCTTTTGACGCGCTTCGATCAGCACGCCAAAGCGCTGCGCGCTTGGGAGACCCCTCGGTGCGGCAGGCGGCGGCTTGGACACCCCCCATGGTGACCAATCCCGGCGATCTCATTGCGCGCGCACTCGAAATCCTCGCCGAGGAAGACGAAGCATGGCGGGTGCGCCGGGGCCTCGATCTCACGCCGCGGAGCGTCCGATGAATTCCCCGTCGCGCGGATTCGTCAATAGACGGCCGTGCGTTTTCGCGGAAGCTGCGGCAAAGCCCTTACCTATTCCGGCGTGTGACCGGTTTCTTCCGGCGCCTTCTTTGACGCTGCAAACGGATGAAGCTCCAGCTACGGCAGCATGCATGCCTTCGATGCAGCGCGCTTGGGACGGCTCGGAGTTGCGATGGGGCGAGGCGGATACGCCCGTGCCCCCCGCGGTGATTTCTCCGGGAACCCCGGCATCTGTGACGGTAGCGGTCTCTCCAGTGCGGCCGGGTCACGCCGTCACGGTGGAGTACCGGGTGAACGGAGGCCCGGTCCGCCAGGCAATCGGGCAATCCGCGCCGCGCGTCCACGGTGCGAACGGTCGGCTATTCCGGGCGCTCCTGCCGGGCCAATCCGGCGGAACGGTGGAGTTTCTGCCGGTGCTTGGCTTTGCCGGCCAGCCGATCTCTCCGCGCCTACGGGAGTCCGCCGAATGTCCCCGGTATCAGGTGGGCTGCGGAGCGGCACCGGTCGAGACCGCTGCTCTACCTGCAGGCGAGCTCCGCTGGGACTGGGATACCACGTTCCTCTGGGCCGGCACGGTGGCCATCCGTACGGAGGTAATAGGCGTTGTGCCGGATGGACTGCGGATCAACTTGCACGTCACGGAAGGACGCTTCGTTGGGCCGCGCTTCGAGGGGATCGTCCGGCCCGGCGGGGTCAACTGGCTGCGCATCCGCAAGGATGGTGTTGGAATAGTCAACGTGACGGAGTGTCTGCAGACGCTGTCTGGCGCGCGGATCGACTGCTTGTATGATGGCATCCTTGACCTGGGTGCGGACGGCTACGCACGTGCCATCCGCGGAGATTTCGGTATACTGCCGCCGTTCGTTCTTGCTCCAACCTACGCGACCGCTGACAAAGAACTCGCTTGGCTCAACCGCGCCCAGTGTATTGGCGTTGGCAGAGTGGACATGAAGACGCTTCGCGCCTCGTACGACATATACGTCGTAACGGCGGGGGCAGCAAAACATGTAGACTGAAGACTCATTCGAAGCCGCACTCGTGGAGTGCGCGCCGACGGTGTTTTGAGCTCAAGATATTTGCGTTCGTGCGCAAGCACAAACGACATCTCGTTCCCGATGTATCTAATTAGGGGGGCCTCTGAGATGACAACCGATAATCCGCAAGTGCCTTGGACCGACGAGCAGTGGGCTCGCGTCAACAAAGCCGTTCAAGAGGAAGCTAGCCGCGCACGGATTGCGGCGACGTTCCTTCCGTTGCTTGGACCGCTGCCCGGGGATACCGACTTCGTGAGGAAGGAACTTATCTCGCCGAATGCGATAGCTATTCAGGACAGGGATGTCATCCAGTTGGCGACGTTACAGGTAAGGGTGACCGTGCGCGGTGCGCAGATGGCCGATCCGGAGATGACCAGCGTGCTGGCCTTATTTCGGCGCGCTGCCAACGTACTGGCTCGCCTTGAGGACGCCGTCGTCTTCAGGGGATTAGGGCAAGACGTAGCATACAACGCAGCATTCCCGGGACAGAATAGGGTTGCCCCCCCTATAGATGTCGGCCCTGCGTTCCCAAATAGGGTCTGGGAAATCACCGGCGGGCAGGTAAGCCCTGGACTTTGGAGAAACCTACCGGCGCAGCAGGTTGTTAGTATTCCATGGCTGCCGCCGCGCCTGGACCTGGTGGGCGCGATAGCCGGCGCCATTGGCCGCCTGGAAGAGCAGGGCCATTTCGGACCGTTCGCGGTGGTGCTTGACCAGAATCTGTTTCTTGTCGCTCAGACTCCAACGGCGCTTCTTGTATTGCCGCAAGATCGCATCCTCCCGTTTCTGGGCGGCGGTCCGCTGCTCCGCTCATCCACGCTTGACGTCGCTGTCGGCGTTGGGTCCGGCGTGGTAGTGGCACTTGGCGGCGAGCCAGTCGAGCTAGTCATCGCCACAGACGTATGTGTCCAGTTCCTGCAAGTCACAGCCGATCCAAATTTCGTCTTCCGTGTGTGCGAGAAGATGGCGCTCCGCATCAAGGAATCCGAAGCGATCATACCGCTGAGGGGACCGTAGCGATTGACATCCGGCGATCGCGGCGTGTGCGGACAAATGTCTCGGGGCTAAGGTGGCGGTCCATGGGTCATTGTCTCAGTGAACAAAGACGGGAATCTCGAAACCAATTGGAGAGATCTCAATGGATAAAGCTACGGAAAAGAACCTGGCGGACTTGCGCGAGCTGGTAGCGGCCCAGCAAATGAAGCTGGATGCGCTATGGGCCAAGGTGGAAGGTGCGCCTGAGGCAGGCAAAGAACTGGCTACCATTAAGGCGCGTATGGCAGAGCTGGACGTAAAAGAAAAAAAAGGCGTGGTAGCGCCAATCGAAATAGGCACTGAAGTTTTGAGATCTGTCCGTGCGATGACGGAGAAAGACGCCCTGCAGATAATTGTGCAAACCAAAAGAGTGAAGATCAATGTGGTCGATGAGATCACGCTAAAGGACGTGACACTGAAAAACCAAAAAATAACTGTACAGGCGCCGACCGACCTCGGTGAAGGTCTATTGGTTGTCATTGACTTAATTAACGAACGCTGGGGGAAAATCATTACCCTCGCATATGATGTGAAAGCAAACGCGCAGGGACTCTATCTCGTACTGCGCGATGCCGCTTCGCAAAAAAAATTCCGTCAGCAAGAAGAAGAAAATTCCGTCAGCCAGAAGAGCAACTGCTACGAAGAAAGCGTTAAGGCCAAATCAGCAAACTCACCGACGGCGTAATCAAAAAATGTGCATCGGCGGTTTCCCGCGTGATGCCGTAACGAGATTTAGGCACGAAAATCGCAGCGAAGCGGCGCTTATGTGATAGTTGAACGCCGTAGTTCAGATCTGATCGCACAGCTACGCCCAATTCCTAATACGGATCGCTTCGAGCTTTTCTACTTGGTCAAATACAGATGGCCGCTGGCGTACGTTTGGCAACTTTGGGCAATGAAGCTCATGCTTGAAAGTGCTCGTGAGATCGTCGAAAATGATCCGATGTATCGCGTCCCGCGCGCTCGGTGACGCCTCCAAAGCTGGCTAAAAGTCGGACTAAGTGGTCATGGCTCGGTGAAGCATGCCTACTAAGGTTATCGTCTTGGGCGGCGGTGTCGCCGGCATGAGTGCCGCGCACGAGTTGGTCGAGCGCGGCTTTGATGTCGTGGTGCTCGAGAGCGGCGATATTGCGGGAGGCAAGGCCCGCAGCATTCCCGTCTTCCACGAGGGCGAGGACACCAGCGGACATCAGGTCGCCGATGGCGCTGGGAGTTCGATCCAGCATCGGGTGCCCGGCGAGCATGGGTTTCGATTCTTCCCAGGTTTCTACAAGCACGTAATCGAGACCATGCGCCGCATACCGTCGTTTGACGGGAGCAAGGTGGCGGATCACCTGGTGCCGACCACGCGACTGGAGTTCACGCAATACGACGAGCCCCCGTTCGTCGTACCGGCGGGCTTTCCGCTCTCGCCCCGCGATGCCGGCACCACGTTGCGGGACATCCTGCTGTTGTTCGAACACTCCACCGGCCTCACACCCGACGATCTGGCATTCTTCGGTGCGCGCGTCTGGCAGATACTCACGTCGTGCCCCCAGCGCCGGCTCGCAGAATACGAACGCACGAGCTGGTGGGAGTTCGTCGGCGCCGAGCAGCGGTCGGAGTCATACCAGAAGTTCCTCGCCACCGGCATAACGCGCTCGCTGGTGGCGTCCAAAGCGCGCAAGGCCAGTGCGCGCACTATCGGCGACATCTTTGTGCAGCTGGTGCTCACGATCCTGAATCCGATCGCGGGATCGACTGATCGCGTGCTCGATGGGCCGACGAATCTCGTCTGGATCGACCCGTGGCTTGCGTATCTCGAATCGAGAGGGGTGCGGTACGTCAAGAACGCACGGGTCGAGGAGATCCTTTACGAGAGCGGACGGATCACCGGCGTCGTCGCTCGCCAGCACGGCCAGCGCATCATGGTGCATGGCGACCACTACGTGGCGGCGCTCCCGCTCGAGGACATCGCCCCCCTGGTGAGCGACCGCCTGGCGGCAGCCGACCCGACGCTCGCCAACCTGCGCGCGCTGGCTCCGAACCTGGAGTGGATGAACGGCGTGCAGTTCTATCTGCACCGCGCGGTGCCGTCGGCGCACGGGCACGTGATTCACATCGACACCGAATGGGCGCTCACGAGCATCTCGCAGCTTCAGTTCTGGCGTGATGTGCCGTCTGAGCTGTTCCGAGACAGCGATGTGCACGGCATCCTCTCGGTCGATCTTTCTGATTGGACGGCGCCGGGATCGGACGGACGCCCAGCCATGCGGTGCTCGCGTGAAGAGGTGGTGCGCGAGACATGGAATCAACTCAAGCGCTCGCTCAATGATGCCGGTGATGAGGTGCTGCGCGATGAGGATTTGCATTCGTGGTTCCTCAGCGCAAACATTGAGAACGATCCCGCACGCCCGGGCTGGCTACGGAATTCCGAGCCGCTTCTGGTGAACCAAGTCGAAACCTGGGCCTTGCGTCCCGAGGCGACCACCGCCATTCCAAACCTTTTTCTGGCGTCGGACTACGTTCGCACGCATACCGACCTCGCGACGATGGAGGCAGCCAATGAGGCAGCTCGGCGCGCAGTGAATGGCCTGCTTGACGCCGTGAAATTCGACGGAAGCCGCTGTGAGCTGTGGCCGCTGCACGAACCTGAAATCCTCCTGCCATGGCGGCTGCGCGATGCTGCGCGATACCAGGCCGGCCTGCCGTGGGACGCTTCACTCGCGCAGGTAGCTGCCCACGCCTTACGCGGTGCGTCGCCGCTGCTGGAGCAGGCGAGCTCCCTGCTCGAGCAGGTATCGCCGTTCACCCATGCCGTCGCCGACACGCTCGACTCGCACAGTGCCGCCGCGGATGATGTCGGCGCGCTTGATGCGGTCGACCCGGCGACGATGGCGCGCCGCTTGGTTGATGTGCCCACCCTGCAGGATGCGTTGATCAAGGTCGCGGATACTGTGCCATTGGCCGGCGAGATCGTAGGCCCGGCCGGCTTTCTGGACCGCCTGGTGTGGTATCGCGACATGCTGGCCGATATGCTCACAGAAGGTGTACCGACGTGGGAACCGCAGCGCCACCTGTATGGGCTCGTGACGGATTTCATGGGCCGGTCAGGCAAGGGCCTTCGTCCTGCCCTCTGCATCGCGACCGCGAGAGCGCTGGGCGGCCGCGCGGAGGATGCGTTTCCTGCCGCCGCCGGCCTGGAAATGCTGCACAATGCATTTCTCGTGCACGACGATATTGAAGACGGTAGCGACTGGCGGCGTGGCGTTGCGACAATGCATCGCCGCGCCGGGATTCCAATTGCCGTGAACACCGGCGATTCCATGAACGCACTCGCTATGCGCCTTTTCCGCAAGACCGGCGAGCGGCTCGGCCCGGTGACGGCGCTGCGCATCTTCGACGAAGTCGATCACATGGTCGTCGAGACCTTGGAGGGGCAGGCCAACGAACTAGGATGGGTACGAGACAATGATCTCACAGTTACGACAGACGATTATCTGCGGCTCGTGCTCAAGAAAACGGCCTGGTACAGCTTCATTCACCCCATGCGGATTGGTGCACTCGTTGCCAACGGCGAGGACCAGAATCTCGGTCGATTTGATCGGTTTGGCTATCTGCTTGGACTGGCTTTCCAGATCACCGACGATGTTCTTAACCTGGTTGGCGACATTGGGCGTTACGGCAAGGAGATCGACGGAGATCTCTGGGAAGGCAAACGGACGCTTCTGCTCGCGCACGCCCTGGGTCGGGCGARTCCCACTGACCGTGCGTGGATTAGCACCTTTCTGGCGCGGCCCCGCGAGCGACGTTTGCCGCGCGAAGTGCTGAGGCTACATCAGATCATCGCGGACGGCGGGAGCATCCCATGGGCGCAGCGAGCGGCAGCCGAATTTGCAGAGGCTGCAGCGCGCGAATTCCACAACTCGGCGTTCGCCGGTGTGCCTGCAGGTCCAGACCTCGAATGGCTGCGCACTTGCATAAACTTCCTGACCCAGCGCGACGCGTAATCGGGTTCAGGTTGGAATGAATGGGGGCATCGTAACCCGATTGCTCTTAGATCCCTTGATTGAGTCCCGCCAGGAAAGCTGCATCTGCGCGCGACCGCGGCACAGCCGTCCTACTGCAATTTTCCAGGGTTATAGTAGGTTGTCGCGGAACGTCTGCGCGACAACGTTCGGCAGCACCGGAGAATCGTATGGAGCGCCTCAGCAAGCCAATCGATGCGGACATCCCGTTGCTTGAGAAAAGCGCTGATCAGCTCGGCTATGTGGTGCCCGATCTTGAGCAAGCCATCAAGGGCTGGATAGACCAGGGTATCGGGCCCTGGCTCACGATTGGTCCGGTGGTGGTCACTGATAACAAGTATCTGGAGAGGCCCTCACGCCCGCTGATCATGTTCGGATTCTGCCAGGTCGGCGGGGTGCAGCTGGAGCTTATTCAGCCGCTCGACAATGAGCCGTCAAGCTGGCGCGCCTTTCTTGCGGCCGGAAGGAGCGGTCTTCAGCACTGCGGTTTTTGCGTCGAGCCGCACGATTACCAGCGGTCCGTCGCGCAGACCAAGGCGTGTGGCGCGACGATCCAGCAGATGATGTCTTTTTCGGGCGCCCGCTTCACCTATTTTTCCCTGCCTGCTCGCGCCGGTCCTCTGATGGAACGAATTCGTCTTGGAGAGGTGGCGCCTGAAAAAGCAAATGCAGTGCGCAATTCCATCGCGGGGGGTTGCGAGATCGTAGAACTGATCGAGCTCCAGCCCCGTATCCGCGAGATGTTCGCAAAAGTTACGCAAGCAGCGGCCACTTGGGACGGCAAGGCCAGGCCCGTTCGTCACCTGATAGGGCCTGTCGCAAAGGCAGCAATCGGTTCGCACTTGCTCCGAACTATGCGATTCCGGTGATGTATTTTCGTGGCGGCGCGACGCACGGTATGTGGCGGCATACTCGCCTTTGACGGCGGCGCATTGGCCTTGATCGCGATCCGCTGCACCGGCATCACGCCGAACGAGCGCGGCCGGTTTGCGAGGCTTGGCGGCCAAGCTCGATCCGCCGACATCGCGCGGCGATCCTTTGAAATCGATGGTTGCGGTCATGGCGGCATCGATGCGCGCGCCTGTTCGAGCGATCAATTGCGCGACGTTTCGCTGCTCTCGYTCATGCCTTGAGCTGCTCCAGCAGCGATTTGGCCTCCTTCAAGTCCAGCGTGTCGAAACCCTCGGTGAACCAACCATAGACCGGGGCGAGAATATCGTGGGCCTGCTGTCGTTTGCCCTGATCGTACCACAGCCGCGCCATGCTCACAGCCGCACGCAGTTCCCAGGACTTTGCCTGCTGCTGACGAGCGACCGCCAGCGCATGTTCGAAATATTCTTCCGCTTTCGTTGCGTTTGGGTTGGGCGACGATAGCTCGATTTCGCCTGCCATGCGCTTGATCTCGGCCTCAAACCAACTTTCCTTGGTTGTTTCTACCTGGGTCATCGCTTCGCGAATGCAGTCCCGTGCATCATCGAAGTGGTCGAGTTCAGCATGAGCGCCCGCCAGATACGACAAGCAGAATGGCACTAGCGCTGTTGCCGCCGTTGACCGACGTGCGATGATACCCGAGTCGATCACATGGACCGCGTCTGAGGCCTTCCCAGTGAGGGCCAAGACGCAACCTTGGACCACCATTCCGAGCGACCCCCAAAACAATGAACCTCTCTCGTCTGCCAGGGGGACAAGTTCATTAGCTTCGGCGCTTGCTGCCGCATAGTTTCCGCAGCAGATATGCGTAAAGGATGTATGGAACAGGGCATACATCAAAGTGGCTGCTTGGCCGATCTCGCGCGCTTCCTTGAGCGCCTGTTCAGCGTCTCTGCCTGCAGCCTCCGGGAAGCCAAGAAGCCATAGAGCCCAGGACCGATAGGATAGGGCTGCGACCCTAATGTCCTGGCCAAATCGAGCCGCCAGCGTACGATGCTCGGCGGGTTCGTAGATCGCGATCGCCTGATCGTAATGTGCCAGACTTTCTGCAAGGACGCCCGTACACGTCAGAGACGTAGCCATAATACGATGCCCAAGCATGAGCGGAACCATTGTTCCCTGCTTCTCGGCAAGCGCCAAGCACTCTGTCGCAAGGTCGAGGAGAGCGTCGCTTTTGAACTTTATATAGTTCGTGACCCAGAACCCATAGAGGACTGAAAACAGGAGCAACGGGTCTTCAGGGGGCTCTCCGAGTGACTCCGCTTGCTCGATGAAGGCGCGGGCTCGATCGAGAGATGCGATAGTCTCAGGGGCCGCGTGGCCCTTGGTGTTCATCAAGGCATTCACAAGCGCGACCTCCAGTTTGATCTGGTCGCCACGCAGCGCTGGTGTGCCCGGCAGCGTCGCAATCTGTGAAAGAGCGCGGATTAGCTGAACCGTCGCCTCTACTAGCGCTGAACGCGCTAGCGACCGCTGTCCCGCCTTGCCCCATAAGGCCGCCGCCCTCTCGATCAGCCCGGCCTCAGTGCAGTGATGTGCTAGCCGTTCCGGCTGGCTCTCGGCTGTTTCGGCGAATTGGCTTTCAATTGCTTCGGCAATGCGTGCATGGAGCGCGCGGCGGGGCTGGCGCAGCAACGTGCTATAGGACGCGTCCCGCACCAAAGCATGCTTGAATAGGTAAGTTGCATTCGGCGGCGAGCCTAACCTGAAAARCAAACCAGCCTTTATGAGACGGTTCAGCACTGATCCCAGTTCCGCCGCTGGCACGCGCACCACCGCCGCCAGGAGAGCATGCGAAAACTCCCGGCCGATCGCCGCGCCAATCTGTGCCACTTCTTTGGCGGGGCCGAGCCGGTCGAGCCGCGACATCAATGAGGCGTGCAAACTTGCGGGGACTGCCCAGGCCGGGGACGGAATGACGGCAATCGTGCGTTCGACTGCGCCGTGGCCCTCCGCCTCCAGCACTGCCTTCGTCATCTCCTCCACGAACAGGGGGACGCCATCGGTACGTTCGATGATGTCCTGCCTGATGCCCGCCGGCAGCAGCTTGCTGCCGACTACGCCGTCGATCATGGCGCCGACTTGGTGTTTCGTCAGCCGATTGATCGTCATGGCGGTCACGTGCTGCCGCCCGATCCAGGGCGGATCGAATTCCGGGCGGAATATCACAATCATTAGCGCGCGAAGGGTCTCAATCCTGGCCACGATCCGGCCGAAAGCTTCTAGGCTCGTAGGATCGGTCCAATGCGCATCCTCAAAGATTATCAAGACTGGGCTTTGCCGTGTAAGCGCTTCTAATTGTGAGATGAGCGCTTCGAATGTTCGCTGCCTGTGCTGCTGCGGGGTCAATTTGAGGGCGGGATAGCGTCCATCATTCGGAAGCGACAGCATCTCGGCAAAGAGCGAAGCGTCCCCGATCGAGGTCGAGGTCTGAGCGAGCAGGGTATCAAGCTTGTCGAGCCTCGCGTGCAGTGTATCGTCGTGCGCCAGCCCGGCGGCACGTTCCATCTGCCCGATGATCGGATATAGCGCGCTGTCGGTGTGCTGCGGCGAGCAGACATAGCGCAAACGCGTATGCGGCTCTCCGGTGAGTCGTTCCAGAAGCGCGGCAGTGAGACGCGACTTGCCGATCCCAGCCTCACCGGCGATCAGGACCGCCTGGCCTTCACCTGTCTTTGCCCTGGCCCAACGCTGTAGAAGCAATTCGAGTTCTTCCTCCCGCCCGACGAGGGCAGTCAGGCCAGTCGCGTGTAGCGCCTCGAAGCGGCTCTCCACGGAGCTCGCCCGCAACGCCACCCAGGCCCGCGTTGGCGCGGCGATGCCCTTGAGGTCCTGCGGCCGGAGGTCTTGTAGCTCGAAGAGGTTTCCGAGCAGCCTTCGGGTGCCTTCGGCGATGACAACCGTGCTCGGCTCAGCGATCCCCTGCAGACGAGACGCCAGGTTCGGCGTCTCGCCCACCACCCCGCGTTCCTGGGCCTCGCCGGCACCAACGAGATCGCCAACCACGACCAAGCCTGTCGCGACCCCGATACGCACCCGGAGCGGCTCCTGGATACCCAGATTGCCGATCGCCTCGATGATCGCCAGTCCTGCGCGGACGGCACGCTCGGCATCATCCTCATGAGCGTGGGGATAGCCGAAATAGATGAGCACCCCATCGCCCATGTACCTGGCCACGAAGCCGTCGAACCGGGCGACCGTCTCCGCGACGCACTTATGATAAGCGCCGATTACCGAACGCAGATCCTCTGGGTCGAGCGTGGTCGAGAGCGCGGTCGAGCCAACGAGGTCGGTGAACATCACCGTCAGTTGGCGACGCTCGGCGTCGTCTCGCCGAGTTGGCTCGATATCCACGAGTGCAGAAGGTGCCGTTACGGCAGCCGAGACGTTGCTGAGATCGCGGATCGCATGCAGCATTTTCAACCGGTGGCCGAGCGAAACGCCAAGGTCTTTGAGATGTTGGTCGGTCAAGTCGGGGAGAACGGCCATATCAATGTCGTTCTCGGCGAACCTCTGCGCATACTCGGACATGCCGAGCTTTTTGAGCCAGTCCGCAATTTGTTGCACCGCGGTCACCGTGATCCGTGCGTCGCCTATCTAAGTGTTGGCCCGACGACTACAGAAAGAGATTACACAAGAAAGACCGCGAAAGCACGTCCTCACGGGCGCGGAATCGCGATACCAATCGAGCCCTGAATGCCCGCCCTGTGCGCTAGCGATTGGTATAGAGGACCAACAAATCAATGCATGACGTACCGACGCTCGACATGGAGCAGGCCCGGGCGCTATTCCGACAGTTTGCCGAATCCGTGCCCGCGCGGACCTCGGACCAGCGAATTGCTGATCGATGCGCTGGCGAAGATCGCCTGCCCGGGCCCCCCGGCAAAATTGATTTGCCGCTCGGGGCACCGGACCGTTCTCTGGAAGTCGACGACCTTGCTTCACGCAGTCGATGCAGATGAACACCGCATCGATCCAACCGCATCGATCCAAGAGCGCAGCTGCGTCCGCCCACACCCGCCGCAGTAGCAAACATGTTGCCCGCTAGACTAGGCAAATCCGCCGAGGCGCTTGGCGATGCGGTGCGGATGGCAAGTGATTTTGCTCAGCGCGTCGACATTGTCGAGCGCTGGGTCGGGTCGATGCTCGAAAGCGGCACGCAGGACTGCGCGATCGGCCTCTCGTCCCGGATGATGGTCGCCGCCGGCGGCCGCGCGCGGATCAAGGACTGTGTTGCAAAATCCGGCCTTAGCCAGTCAATTCCAGCGCCGGTTTGCGACGCAAGTCGGAATGGCACCAAAGCTGTTCGCACGCACCATCCGGGTTCGACCGGGCGCTGGCGTCTCGTCGCAATACCCCGAGCCGTTCGTGGAAGGATATCATCCACGAACTCGGTTATTTCGACCAGGCCGATTTCATCCGCGAACGCCACGCCTTTGCCGGTCTGCCGCCTGGCGGCTTCGTCGGCGAGTGGGACAACATCTTTTTTCCGGCGGATGACTGAAATTTACAAGCGCACTTCTGGGTCCTCGCGCTAGGTCTGTCGTCAATCGAGCTGCGGGAGAGCGGTTGTCATGTTGACGAATCTGGCGCGCTTCAATGCCATCATAGAGCGCGGCTTTTCCCAAGGCGACCTCACGGACGCGGACGAAATCTGCGCCGAGAACCTCGTCGAGCGCGAGTATCTGTCGCCCACCGATATTCCCGGTCCGCAAATCCTGAAGGCGCAAATCGAGGATGCGAGGCGTAGCATCAGGGATCTGACACTTGCGGTCGAAGCGGTCGTGGAGGCTGGCGATACTGTGTGGGCACGCAGCAAGGCAACGGGCGTCGATCCACGCTCGGGCAAGCCAGTCGCCATTGATGTCATGGACATCTGCCGCTTTGCCGACGGCAAGCTCGTTGAGCGCTGGGGGGTGCCGGACCGGTTTGCGCTTCTTCATCAGGTTGGAGCGCTGCCGCCACGCAAATAGGTCGAATGGGCCCATTTGAGTCGAAAAAAAATCCCGTAACCAATGGCCTCCTTTCAGGCGCCCCTCCGAACTAATCGATCCGCGATTCCTTGGAAATCAGCCAAATCAACTCGCGATTCAATGGAATCCCGCGAGATCGCACCACAATTCTTTGGAATTCGACTCGTGAATCGTTGGAATCGAATCGGACCCAATTTGGCGCGACAGTGGTTGATTTGCTTGGTGGGCCCGGCAGGACTCGAACCTGCAACCAGACCGTTATGAGCGGCCGGCTCTAACCATTGAGCTACAGGCCCCGCCGCGAGACGGCCGCGGAAACGCGCGGCCGGCAACGGTGCGCGGTTCGTTTACAGGGATGGAGGCGGGGGTGCAATGCTGGCTCTGGCGTAAGGGAACGCCGAAGCAGTACCGCGTGTAATTTTTGAATAACCGAAACTGGCGATGATGCACTCATACGCCTGTTTTGCCCGACGAGTCAAATGGCCCTCGCGAGGAGCCATTTTTCATCGTGCGTAACCCCTTGTAATCGCTGGCCTGTTCTACGGTGCATGGGGTTGTTTTCGCAGTTATTGTGTTGAGGGAGACCCTTGGGTCCCCCGAACGTCTTGCCAGCGGGCGGACGAAGCCGGCCGCGAGGTCTGCCTAGTCCACCGAAACCCCGGCGAACTCCACCACCTTCTTCCACTTCTCGGTCTCATCCGCGACCAGCTTGCCGAACTCGGCGGGCGTCATTGGCTTCGGGATGCCGCCATTCTCGGTCAGCCGCGCGATGACCTTCGGGTCCTTCAGGGCTTCGCCGACGGCCTTGTTGAGGATCTCGATCACCTCGGGCGGCGTGCCCTTCGGCGCGGAGATGCCGTAGAAGCCGACCGATTCGAAGCCCGGCACGGTCTCGGCGATCGCCGGCACGTCGGGCACGGTTGGCCAGCGCTGCGGCGAGGTGACGCCGATGGCGCGGACAGTGCCACCGCGCGACTGCTCGAGCGCGGAGGGAAGGTTGTCGAAGATCAGCTGCACCTTGTTGGAGATGATGTCGGGGAAGGCGATGGCCGAGCCGCGATAGGGCACGTGCACCATGTCGCACTTGGTCATCACCTTGAAGAGCTCCGCCGACATGTGCACCGAGGTGCCGTTGCCGGACGAGGCAAAGGAGATCTTGCCGGGATTGGCCTTGCAGTAGTCGATGAACTCCTGAACCGTCTTCACCGGCATCGCATTGGAGACGACCAGCATGTTGGTGAGCTGCATGATGCTCGCGACCGGCACGGTGTCGCGCAGGAAGTCGTAAGGCAGCTTCTTGTAGAGCGAGGTCGAGATCGCGTTGTTGGGTGCGACAAACAAGAGCGTATAGCCGTCGGGCGCTGCGTTGATCGCGGCGGCGGCCGCGATGTTGCCGCCGGAGCCGGCGCGGTTCTCGACGATGAATTGCTGGCCGAGGCGATCCGAGAGCGCCTGCGCCATGATCCGCGCCACGATGTCGACCGGGCCACCGGCGGCGAAGCCGATCATCCAGTGCACGGGGCGGTCGGGGTAGCCGGCGGCGGAGGCGGGAGGGGAGGCGTTGAGAAGAGTTGAAAGGAACAGCAGCCCAAAAACAGTGTTACGCAAAATTCGCAACATGACGTCTCCCATTGTTCTATTGTCGTTGGGCTGCATGCTTTCACAAAAACCGCCCGCTGCCTACATCGCCGCAAGTCGATGTTGACGCGGGGCGGTCGGGACTCATCATGAGATTCGCAATCACAATCCTTCTCGGCGCGGCGCTGCTCGCAAATCCACTCGCAAGCCCCGCCGCTGCTCAAACCGGAGGCAAGGCCATTCCGACCACGACACTCAGCCTGGGCACCGCGACGCCCGGCGGCGGCTTTCCGCTCTATGGCAATGCCTTTGCGGAAGCGATGAACGCGGCCGATCCGCAAATCACCATCGCGCCCCGCAACACCAAGGGCAGCAACGAGAACATTCCGCTGCTGGAGAAGGGCGAGCTCGATCTCGCGCTGGTCGCGGGCGAGCCGGCCTACGAGGCCTTTGCCGGCATCGGCCGCGCGCCTGTGCGGTTGAAGATACTCACCGCGATCTATTCCAACCCCGGCATGTTCGTGGTGCGGGCGGACAGTCCGTACAAGACCATTCGCGATCTCGTCGGCCAGCCCGTCGCGTTCGGCGCCAAAGGTTCGGGCCTGCCGATCCTGGCGCGCTACGTGCTCGATGGCCTCGGCCTGAAGCAGGACGAGGATTTCAAGGCGATCTATCTCGACCGCGCCGGCGATGGCCCCGCGATGGTCGAGGATGGCCGCGTCGTCGCGTTGTGGGGTGCCGGCATCGGCTGGCCCGGCTTTGCCGCGGTGGCATCGAGTGCGTCAGGCGCGCGCTTCATTGCGCCGACCGCTGAGGAGATCACGCGCATTCGCGCCAAGCATGCGTTCCTGAAGCCGCTCACCGTGCCGGCCGGCTCCTATCCGAAGCAGGCCGAGCCGATCGCCTCGCTCGGCTCGTGGAGTTTCGTCCTCACGCGCGAAGACCTGCCCGATGACGTCGCCTATCGTCTCGCGAAGACGCTGCACGGCGCCGAGGCGACGTTCTGCAAGCAGCTCGCGCAGGCCTGCGAGACCACGGCGTCGAACACGGTCGCGGCAGCGCCGAAGCCGGAGCTGATCCATCCGGGCGTGAAAAAATACTTCCGCGAAATCGGTGTCATGAAATAGGACGCGACTGCATCGACAATCGTCGTGCCCGGGCTTGTCCCGGGCATCCACGTTCTTGGCGCCGTACGAAAGATCGTGGATGGCCGGGACAAGCCCGGCCATGACGACGACCTCTCGCTACAGCATCACTTCTTCACCAGCGGACACGCCGGGTCCGGTGGGCCAAACGCCTTGTCGCCCGAGATGGTCGTGAGGATCTTGTAATAGTCCCACGGATATTTGCTCTCCTCCGGCGTCTTCACCTGCACCAGCCAGAGATCGTGCACCATCAGATTGTCCTCGCGCAGTTTGCCGTTGCGGGCGAAGAAATCCTCGATCGGTTTTTCCCGCATCTTGGCCGCGACCTTGAGCGGATCGTCGGTGCCGGTCTCCTTGATGGCGTTGAGATAGTGCATCACGCTCGAATAGACGCCGGCCTGCCACATCGACGGCATCTTGTTCATCTTGGCGAAATAGCGCTTCGACCATTCGCGGGTCTTGTCATCCATGTCCCAGTAGAACGACGTGGTCAGCAACAGCCCTTGCGCCGCCTGCAGGCCGAGGCCGTGGATGTCGGTGATCAGCGCCAGCAGCGCCGCCATCTGCTGGCCGCTCTTGAACACGCCGAACTCCGAGCCGGTCTTGATCTCGTTCATGTTGTTCGGGGGACCGGCGGCAATGCCGATGATCTTGGCCTTGGAGGCCTGCGCCTGCAGCACGAAGGAGGAGAGGTCGGGGGTTGCCAGCGGCGGCCGCACCGAGCCCAGCACCTTGCCGCCATTGGCGGTGACGACGCTGGAGGCGTCGCGCTCCAGCGAATGGCCGAAGGCGTAGTCGTCGGTGATGAAGAACCAGCTGTCGCCGCCGCGCTTCACCACCGCATCCGCAGTGCCGACCGCGAGTGCGCGGGTGTCGAACACCCACTGGATCGCGTAGGGCGAGCAGAACTTGCCGTGGAAATCCGCCGTGCCGGTGGAGTGGGTGATGAACAGCCGCTTCTTCTCGTTGGCGACGTTCTGCACCGCGAGCCCGACCGCGGAAACCGGCACGTCGACGATCAGGTCGACCTGGTCGACATCGTACCAGCGCCGCGCGATGCCGCCGCCGATATCGGCCTTGAGCTGGTGGTCGCCGATCACGATGCTGATCGGCTTGCCGAGCACCTTGCCGCCGAAATCGTCGATCGCCATCTGCGCCGCCGTCACCGAACCCTGGCCGGTCGGCGCGGAGGCGGGGCCGTTCATGTCGGTGAGCACGCCGATCTTGACGATGTCGTCGGAAACCTGCGCCGACGCCGTACCCGGCAGCAGCGCCGCCGCCAAGAACGTCGCTGCAAAGCCGGCCGCGACCGGAAGTCCAAATCTCGTTGGATTCACGCTTGTCCTCCCCTGATCCGGCTCGTTGGCCGGTGTTGCCCGGGTATGGCCCGGCTGAATTGGTTTCTTTTGCAACTATTTGGGGGCGGGCGTCAACGTCAGGCCGCGAAGCGGATCTGTCCCGCCGGCGAGGGATCGTAGCCGGTCAGCTCCTCGGCGCGCTGTCGCAGCCGTCTTTCGCTGAGGAACCGGATCAGGGCCTGCATCGGCGGGCGGAAATAGCTGCGTTGCCGCATTGCGAGATCAAAATTCTCCCAGACCAGCGGCACGAAATCGAGCCCGGCCGAGCGCGCCGCCGCACGCGTCGCGATTCCGCAATCGGCTTGTCCCGCGCGGACGATCTCGGCGAGATCCGGCCCGGTGAGCGCCGGTGTCTCGATCCGGCGCAGATCGCGCGTCGAGGCGCCGGCGCGCTTCAACAGCACGTCGAGCAGCATCTGCGCGCCTGTGCCCTGTTGTCGCATCGCCATCCTGACACCGAGCGCAAGCACGTCGGAGAGGCCGCGCAGGCGTTTCGGATTGCCCGGCGGCAGCACGAGACCCTGCTCGCGGCGCACGAATGCGACCAGCACCGCATCATGCAGGTCAGGCGCGTCACGCAGCGTCGTCGCACTGGCGTCGGAAGCAAGATTGCCGTCGGCCTCCAGGCTGTGGAAGTGCACCGCCGCCGCCATCACCTCGTCGCGTTGCAAGCGCTCGAGCCCGCGCGCGCTGCCCTCGCTCATCGATCCCAGGCCCGAGCCGGATTCACGCAGGCTCCAGTCCAAAAGCTCGTCCTGGCTGCCGCCCACGACCGGCGGCGGCTCCGCAGTCAGCATGCCGGCCGGCCGCGCCAGTCCCGACAGGACCCAGAGGTCGAGCTCGTGCCGCGGGAAGAGCCACTTCCCGGTCACCTTGGTGCAGGGGATCGCGCCAGTGGTGACGAGTTCGTAGAGCTTGCGTTCGCCGAGCCGAAGGTAGTCGGCGGCTTCGCTGGTCGTCAGGAATTCCATCCTGCATTCCTATGCAAATTCTTGCTTCTTTTTGGCGTTCGACGCAGGTGGAATTCTGCATTTCAATTTACGTCCGGCAGGACCATGCCCGATCATCTCGCTGCTTTGCAACACATCCTCACGCGCGATCTCTGCTTTGGTGAACGATCCTGAAGCACCCGCGTGGCGCGGGCCTTGCGGCCGTCGCGCTCGCAATTGCAATGGGCGCACCGCGCGAGCCGCATTGCCGAAATGTCCCGAGTGGGGAGCGCAACGCGCAAACGCGTCACGAGTGTGGCGCAATCGATCATCATCATGATCGCGTCTTAGCCAATGGGAACCCGATCATGGTCGTCCGCCGCCTGTCCGTTGCACTCGCGCTTCTCTGCGGCCTCGCCGCGGGCGTGGCGGCGTCATTTGCGGAGGACCGCGCGATCGTGCTGGCCTCGACCACGGCGACACAGGAGTCCGGCCTGCTCGATCATCTGCTACCGATCTTCCGCGAGAAGACCGGCATCGAGGTGACGGTGATCGCGCGGCGTGCCGATGAAGTGCTCGACGGCGCGCGCAGGGGCGAAGTCGACGTCGTGCTGATGCACGCACGGCCGCAGGAGGAGAAATTCGTCGCCGACGGTTTTGGCGTGAAGCGTTTTGACGTGATGTACAACGACTATGTGCTGATCGGACCGAAGAACGATCCCGCCGCCGTGAAAGGCAAGGACATCGCCACCGCGCTGAAGGCGATCGAGGCCAAGGGCGCGCCGTTCGTGACGCGCGGCGATCGCTCGGGCACCCATGGCGCGGAGCTCGCGCTCTGGATCGTCGCCGGCATCGATATCGCCGCTGCCAAGGGCGCATGGTATCGCGAAGTCAAGCAAGGGATGGACGCAGCCCTCGACGCGGCGCGCACGGCGAACGCCTATGTGCTGTCCGACCGCGGCAGCTGGATCGCCTTCAAGGATCGCGGCGATCTCGACATCGTCGTGGAAGGCGACAAGCGGCTGCTCAATCAGTACGGCGCGATGCTGGTGAATCCGGAAAAGTTTCCGGACGTGAAGAAGGAGCTGGGGCAGACCTTCGTCGACTGGCTGATTTCGCCGGAGGGGCAGGCGGCGATCGCCGGCTACAAGGTCGACGGACAGCAGCTGTTCTTCCCCAATGCGGCCAAGTCCGGCGGCTGAGCTTCGCGTTGCCAGCGGTTGCCAAACCGGGCGATGCATGGTCCATCATGGCGCATGACCCAGCGCCTGCCGCCAGCACTGACGCCGCTCGACACTGCGCTCGCCGCGTTGCTGCGAGGCGTTGATCCGATCGCGACGATCGAGTTGCCCCTGGCGGAGGCCGCCGGCTGCATCGCGGCAGGGACGCCGCTGCTTGCGGCCTGTCCGTCGTGCGACATCGCCGCTGCGGATGGCTGGGCGCTCTGCGCCAACGATATTGTCGGCGCGTCCGCCTATTCGCCRCTGCCTCTGACGACGGCGCCCGTTTGGGTCGATGCCGGCGACGCGATGCCGCCGGGATGTGATTGTGTGCTCGATGCCGACGCAGTCGAGGTGTCGGGTCCACTCGCCCAAGTGCTGGCGGAGGGCGTGCCCGGACGGGGCGTCAGGCGTGCCGGAAGCGACATTGCCGGGCGGGCGCCCGCCGTGGCAGAAGGGCATTTGATCCATCCTGCCGCCTTGCTGCTCGCGCGCACCGCCGGTGTTGAAAAGCTGAGCGTACGGCGGCCGCGGCTGGGCATCGTCAACGTGCCGGGTGCGGCCGTGACGGCGCACATGATTGCCGAGATCGCGCGCGCGGCAGGGCTGCAGGTGCAAGCGCGCGAAGCTGCCGCGCGAGATGCGGCATCGATCGCGGAAGCGCTCGGCGATCTCGCCTGCGATCTCGTCGTGACGGTCGGCGGCAGCGGCGCAGGCCGCCGGGATGCCGCGGTTAGCGCGCTGGCCCGGCATGGTGACGTGCTCGCCCATGGCCTCGCGCTCCAGCCCGGACGCACCGCCGCGGTCGGGCGGCTCGGACCGGTTCCAATCGTCGCGTTGCCCGGCTCGCCCGATCATGCGCTTGCCGCCTGGCTCGCGCTCGTGCTGCCGCTCGTCGATCGGCTGTCGGCGCGGCAGTTACGCCGCCGCATGACCTTGCCGCTTGCGCGAAAAATCGCATCCAGTGTCGGCATCGCCGAAATCGCCCTGCTGGCCGAGGAACATCATGCGTGGCTCCCGCTTGCGGTGGGGGAATGGCCGCTTCAGGCCATTGCCCGGGCCGATGCATGGCTGCTCGTTCCCGCCAGCCACGAGGGATTTGCGGCAGGAACGCCGGTCGATGCCTATCTGATGCGGGAATGATATGGGTTTGGCATGACGATGATCCCGCAATCGCAAGACCGTAGCGCGCTCGAACAGGAGCAGTTCCTCCAGATCCTCTCGCGCGAGGACGCGCTGGCGCGCTTTGAAGCTGCGTTGTTCCCGCGCGCGGTCCCGAGCGAGACGCGCAAGCTTGCCGATGCGCTCGGCGCGGCGCTGGCCGAAGACATCACGGCGCCCCTCGACGTTCCGCCGTTCGACCGTTCCAACGTTGACGGCTTTGCCGTGCGCTCGGCCGATCTCGCCGCGGCCGGCGAAGGCGCGCCCGTTCGCCTTGCGCTGAACGGCGAGACCATTCACTGCGGCACCGCGCCGAAGCTGCAAGTGGCGACAGGAACCGCAACGCCGATCGCAACCGGCGGGCCGCTACCGCGCGGCGCCGACGCCGTCGTCATGGTGGAGCACACCCAGCCTGCCGGATCCGATGCGATCGACGTCCGGCGAGCCGTCTCGCCGGGACAGTTCGTGTCCTACGCAGGCTCCGACATCGCGCGCGGCGAGGCGCTGCTGCGCGCCGGCACGATCATCGGCTCGCGTGAGATCGGCATGCTGGCGGCTTGCGGCATCGCCGAGGTGACTGTCGCGCGTAAGCCGCGTGTTGCCGTGATCTCCACCGGTGACGAATTGGTTCAGCCCGGCGAGGCGCTCGCGCCGGCTGCGATCTACGACACCAACGGCGCCATCGTCGCTGCCGCGATCGACGAGAATGGCGGCGAGGCGGTGTTCCTCGGCGCCATTCCCGACGATGAGGCAAAACTCGAAGCCGCCATGCGCCGCGCGCTGGCGGACGCCGACATGCTGGTGCTCTCGGGCGGCACCTCGAAGGGCGCGGGTGACGTGTCCCATCGCATCATCGGCCGGCTCGGCCAGCCTGGCATCCTCGCGCATGGCGTCGCACTTAAACCCGGCAAGCCGCTGTGCCTTGCGGTGTGCGACGGCAAGCCCGTGGTGATCCTGCCGGGCTTCCCGACCTCGGCGATGTTCACCTTCCACGACATGATCGTGCCGGTGCTGCGTCGGATGGCCGGGCTGCCGCCACGCTCCGATGCCAAGGTAAGCGCGACCGTGCCGGTGCGCATCGCCTCCGAGCTCGGCCGCACCGAGTTCGTCATGGTCTCGCTGGTCGGCGGCAAGGACGGCCTGATCGCCTATCCCTCCGGCAAGGGGTCCGGTGCGATCACGTCGTTCGCGCAGGCCGACGGTTTTCTGCGCATCGACGCGCTCGCCGGCCAGATGCCGGCAGGGACCGACGCCGAGGTGACGCTGTTCACGCCGCATGTGCGGGTGCCCGATCTCGTCATCGTCGGCAGCCATTGCACCGGGCTCGATCTCGTCACGGCGCAACTCGCGCATGCGGGGCTGACCGTGCGCTCGATCGCGGTCGGCAGCCTCGGCGGACTCGCGGCGGCGAAGCGGGGCGAATGCGATCTCGCGCCGATCCATCTGTTCGACGACAAGAGCGAGACCTACAACACGCCTTACCTCGTTGAGGGGCTCGAGCTCGTGCCGGGCTGGCGGCGGATGCAGGGCATCGTGTTCCGCAAGGGCGACAAACGTTTCGAGGGGCTCGGTGCGAAGGAAGCAGTTGCCGCCGCGCTCGCGGACCCCGCCTGCATCATGGTCAACCGTAACCAGGGCGCCGGCACGCGCATCCTGATCGACCGGCTGCTCGGCGGTGCGCGCCCGGAAGGTTACTGGAACCAGCCGCGCTCGCACAATGCCGTGGCTGCGGCTGTCGCGCAGCACCGTGCCGACTGGGGCATGACCATTGCGCCGGTCGCCCATGCGGTCGGTCTCGGTTTCATTCCGCTCGCGGAAGAGCATTATGATTTCGCGCTGGTGACAGCGCGCAAGCAGCGGTCGGCCGTCCAGGCCTTTCTCGACGCACTCGGCTCGGACGAGGCGCGTACGGCGCTGGAGCGGGCGGGCTTCCGGCCTGCGTAGATCGACGACGCGGCGTTCAAGCCGCGCGACGGGGTGGGGGACGCGATGGCAAGGCCGCTTTCGGTTGCGATCGTCGGTGCCGGCATGGGCGGGCTCGCGACGGCCGCGGCGCTTCGGCGCGTCGGTATCGATGTGATGGTCTACGAGCAGGCCTCCCAGTTCGCCCGCATCGGCGCCGGCATCCAGATCGGCTGCAACGCAATGAAGGTGCTGCGCGCGCTGGGGCTGGAGGCGCGGATGCGCGAGCACTCGTTCTATCCACGCTCCTGGAACAACCGCGACTGGAAGAGCGGCGACATCAAGTTCGACATGATCTTCGGCGAGAGCGCGGAAGAGAAGTTCGGCGCGCCCTATCTGCTCGCCCATCGCGGTGATCTCCACGCTGCGCTGGCGAGCGTGGTGCCGAACGAATTTGTGCGGCTCAGTCACAAGCTCGTCGGTCTCGACCAGACCGGCGGTGGTGTCTGGCTGACCTTTGCCGATGGTACGCGTGCCATCGCCGATGCCGTGGTCGGCGCGGACGGCGTCCATTCGACGGTCCGCGATCTCCTGTTCGACACCGCGCCGGCCAAATTCACCGGCCGCGTCGCCTATCGCACCACCTATCCCGCCGCGCTGCTCGGCGGCGCAGGGATCGACGACTGCACCAAATGGTGGGGCGAGGACCGCCACATCGTGATCTATTACGTCAAGCCTGATCGCAGCGAGGTCTATCTCGTCACCAGCCAGCCCGAGCCGGACTTTCGCATCGAGTCCTGGTCGGCGAGGGGCGACGTGCGCGACCTGCGCGCATCATTCGAAGGCTTTCATCCGCAGGTCACTCGGGTGCTCTCCGCCTGTCCCGACGTGCACAAATGGGCGATCATGGACCGTGACGCGCTGGAGCACTGGGCCGACGGCAAGGTGACGTTGCTCGGCGATGCCTGCCATCCGATGACGCCCTACATGGCGCAAGGTGCGGCGATGGCAATCGAGGACGCCGCCGTGCTGTCGCGCTGCCTCGACGGTGTCGGCCGCGACGGCGTCGCCAATGCGTTCCGCCGCTTCGAGGCTACCCGCAAGGTGCGCACGACGCGGGTGCAGGAGACCTCGCGCGCCAACATCTGGCTCAAGGAGAGGACCGATACGAGCTGGGTTTACGGCTACGACCCCTGGGAAGTGCCGCTGGCGGCTTGAACCGTCTGCTCGCGCTTGCGCCGACGCTTCTTGTCAGGAGGCCGCATCCAGCGCGGCCAGCCGCTCTGCTTCGGCGATGTCCTCGACCGTGTTGGCGTTGAAGAACGGATCGAGCGGCTCGGCCGGCCACGTTACCGTCGCCAGCGGATAGCGCGCGGTCCAGCGGTCGATCTTGCGGAGGTCTTCGACGACCAGCGCGTGACGCAGCTCGTCGCGCAAGGCGACGCGCCACAGACCTATCACCGGATGTGATTGATCGCCTGATGCGGCGACCGCGAGCTGGGCGTTCTCGCGCTCCCGCGCCTCGTGCAACTGCGCCACGAGATCGCGCGGCAGGAACGGGCAGTCGCCTGCGGCGCTCAGCACCCATTCGATGTCAGGCCGGTTCGCCGCCGTCCAGTCGAGCGCGGCAAGGATGCCGGCGAGGGGCCCGGGGAAGCCGGGTACGTCATCGGCGACAACGGGCAGACCGAACGCCGCGAAGCGTGCGGGATCGCCATTCGCGTTGAGGATCAATCCGCTGCATTGCGGCGTCAATCGCGCGATCACGCGCTCAAGGATGGTGCGGCCGCCGATGGTCCGCATCGGCTTGTCGCCGCCGCCCATGCGCCGTGCGAGGCCGCCTGCGAGCAGCACGCCCTGCGTTGCCGGAAAGTCAGTCGTCACCACCTTCACCCTTGCGTTTGTGCTTCGTCGATTCCTCCTCGACGTAAGCAAGGTTCTGGTCGTAGACGATCCGCTCTTCGCCCGCGAGCGCGATGAAGCGCTTACCGCGCGTGCGGCCGACCAGCGTCAGTCCGACCTGGCGGGCAAGATCGACGCCCCAGGCGGTGAAGCCGGAGCGCGACACCAGGATCGGAATGCCCATGCGCACGGTCTTGATGACCATTTCCGAGGTCAGCCGTCCCGTGGTGTAGAGGATCTTGTCGGAGGCATCGACGCCGTGGCGGTACATCCAGCCCGCGATCTTGTCGACCGCGTTGTGACGGCCGACGTCCTCGGTGTAGCAGAGCGGCTCGCCCTCCTTGCACAGCACGCAGCCATGGATCGCGCCGGCCTCCAGATAAAGCGAGGGCATGGTGTTGATGGTCTGCGTCATCTGGTAGAGCCAGGAGGTGCGCAGCTCGGCCTTCGGCAACGCGACGCTCTCGACCGCCTCTAACAGGTCGCCGAACGCGGTGCCCTGCGCGCAGCCCGAGGTCTGGGTGCGCTTCTTCAGCTTGGCTTCGAAATTGGTGTGATGCCCGGTGCGCACCACCACCACCTGGAGGTCGTCGTCGTATTCGACCTCAGTGACCTCGTCATTATATTTCAGCATGTTCTGGTTGAGCAGATAGCCCAGCGCCAGATATTCCGGGTAGTCGCCGATCGTCATCATGGTGACGATCTCCTGCGAATTCAGGTAGAGCGTCAGCGGCCGTTCCATCGGCACCTTGATCTCGACCTTGGCGCCGGTCTGGTCGGTGCCGGTCACGCGCTCCGTCAGGCGCGGGTCGTCAGGGTTCGGAACGATCAGGGGCACCGGGGCTTTGTCGATCTTCATCATGGCCGCGACGTTAGCATGACATTCGGGTCAAGCCGATATAAGCATGCCGTGGAGACAACGAAATGCCTCCGTTCGTCATTGCGAGCGAAGCGAAGCAATCCAGAACTATATCCGCGGTGGCAGTCTGGATTGCTTCGCTGCGCTCGCAATGACGGGGAGAGGCCAGGGGTTCCATCGGCTGACGAGCCGTTGGCGGAGATCGAACGGACATGAAAGTCATCGGCCTTGCGGGCTGGAGCGGTGCGGGCAAGACCACGCTGTTGACGCGGCTGATCCCGCATTTCAACGCGCAAGGCCTGCGCGTCTCCGTCATCAAGCATGCCCATCACCAGTTCGACGTCGACGTGCCCGGCAAGGATTCCTGGCGCCACCGCGAGGCCGGCGCGGCCGAGGTGCTGGTTGCGTCGTCGAACCGCTGGGCCCTGATGCATGAATTGCGCGGCGCCGAGGAACCGCGGCTGCCGGAGCTCCTGGGCAAGCTGTCGGCCGTCGATCTCGTCGTGGTCGAAGGCTTCAAGCGCGAGCCGCACCGCAAGATCGAGGTGCATCGCGCCGGCAACGGCAAGCCGCTGCTGTTTCCCGATGATCCCGGGATTGTCGGGATTGCGACCGACATTGCCATTGAAACCCGCCTGCCGACCGTCCATCTCGATGATATCGAGGCTGCCGCGGCGTTGCTGCTGCGTGCGGCGATGCCGGTCGAGGAAGCGGTGGCAAAAAGCGCCGCGATACGCTGACGAGGCACCATGGCGCAACTGTCGGACGATTGCTTTGCCTTCGGCGGACCGATGATGTCGGTCGACGAGGCCGTTGGTCTGATCACCACGCGCGTTAATGCGATCGCCGATATCGAGACCGTGGCACTCGTTGACGCCGATGGGCGCGTGCTCGCGCGCGATATCGCGGCGCCCCTGCCGCTGCCGCCCTTCACCAACTCCGCCGTCGACGGTTACGCCGTGCGCAACGCCGACCTTCCGGAAGGCGCGGAACGGGCATTCCCGCTCGACGGCCGCATCCAGGCCGGCGGTCTTGCGCAGGCGCCGATCAAGGCAGGCCACACTGCGCGCATCTTCACGGGCGCGCCGATGCCGCCTGACGCGGAGACCGTCTTCATGCAGGAAGACGTCCGCCTCGATGAGGCCGGCAGAATCGTGCTGCCGCCGGGGCTGAAGCCCGGCGCAAATGTCCGCCCGGCGGGCGAGGACATTCCGCAAGGGCACGTCGCGCTGCGGGTCGGCCAGCGGCTGCGGCCGCAGCATGTCGCGCTTGCTGCAGCATTCGGCCTGACCCAGCTCGACGTCGTCAGGCGCATCCGCGTCGCCGTGTTCTCGACCGGTGACGAGCTGGCTTCGCCCGGCGAGCCGCGCGCGGCCTCACAGCTGTTCGATTCCAACCGCTTCATGCTGATGGCGATGCTGCGCCGGCTCGGCTGCGAGGTCTCCGACCTCGGAATCTTGCGCGACGAACGCAGTGCGCTCGCGGATGGATTGAAGCAGGTTGCGGGCAGCCACGATCTGATCCTCACCACCGGCGGCGTCTCGACCGGCGAGGAGGACCACGTCAAGGCGGCGGTCGAGAGCATCGGCTCGCTGGTGCTGTGGCGGATGGCCATCAAGCCCGGCCGTCCCGTGGCGATGGGCATCATCGGCGGCACGCCGCTGATCGGCCTGCCCGGCAATCCCGTCGCCAGTTTCGTCACCTTCGTCCACGTGGTGCGGCCGACGGTGCTGGCGCTTGCGGGCAGTCTGCCGGAGCCGCTGTTGCCGATTCCGGTGCGCGCTGCGTTCACTTACAAGAAGAAGATCGGCCGCCGCGAATATGTTCGCAGCTCGTTGCGACGCGGAGAGGACGGTGCGTTGGAAGCGGTCAAGTTTCCGCGCGAAGGCGCAGGCCTGCTGTCGTCGCTGGTCGAGACCGATGGCCTCATCGAACTCGGCGACGATATCACGCGCGTCGAGCCGGGCCAGAGCGTGGGTTTCCTGCCCTATGCGGATTTGCTCTGAACCTCGCGTTGACGCCATCGCCTCACCCCGCCATGTTGCGCCCATGACCAGAACCACGYTCGATCTCACCGGGTTGAAATGCCCGCTACCTGCCCTGAAGACGCGCAAGGCGCTCAAACCGTTACAGCCGGGCGATCAGCTCGAGGTGCACTGCACCGACCCATTGTCGGTGATTGACATTCCGAACCTRATCCGCGAGACGGGCGACACGGTGGAGATCACCGAGCGCAACGAGGCGCGCATCGTGTTCTTGATAGAAAAGGTCAATGGATCGATAGAGAAAACCAATGGTGCGCTGCGTTCGTAGTGCACGGTCACTCTACTGATACCTACCTTTTGTCTATCGACATCAATCGTGGCTTCTGCCCCAATTGACAACCTCCGTGCAGGCGCGGAGGTTGAGTCTTGTCTGCGATACGCGGATGAACGGGCCAAGCTCACGAAGCCTGCACGGTGTATCGGCATAGAGCCCCGCTCGAGGGGTTAACGACTCGGATGCGCGTGACGATCCTGGCGCGCGTCAATGATTGTGCGGAGCAGCAGGGACCGTGGCTGCGCCGCAAGGGCTGAGGACCAGGATTGCAGCGGCAGGCTTGCTCAGAAGGGCAACTGCAGGGGAGGACTACATGGCAACAATCGAGAGCGCTGGAACACTTTCGGGTGCCGGCGCAGGTTTTCTGGATCGCGAGCGAACCATCGCGACCGCCGGCTTCAATCGCTGGCTGGTGCCGCCGGCTGCGCTGTGCATCCATCTCTGCATCGGCATGGCCTACGGCTTCTCGGTGTTCTGGCTGCCGCTGTCGCGCGCGATCGGGGTGACCGCGCCGAAGGCGTGCGCAGACATGTCGCTGTTTCAGGAGCTGTTCACGACCAGCTGCGACTGGAAGGTCGCCAGCATGGGCTGGATGTACACGCTCTTTTTTGTGCTGCTCGGTATCGCGGCCGCGGTCTGGGGCGGCTGGCTGGAGCGCGTCGGTCCGCGCAAGGCCGGCTTCGTCTCGGCGCTGTGCTGGTGCGGCGGCCTCTTCCTCGGTGCGATCGGGGTCTACACCCATCAGCTCTGGCTGTTGTGGCTGGGCTCGGGCGTGATCGGCGGTATCGGTCTCGGCCTTGGCTATATCTCGCCGGTGTCGACGCTGGTGAAGTGGTTTCCGGACCGCCGCGGCATGGCGACCGGCATGGCCATCATGGGCTTCGGCGGCGGCGCCATGATCGGCGCGCCACTGGCGAACCTGTTGATGAACTACTTCAAGACCCCGACTTCGGTCGGCGTCTGGGAGACCTTCGTCGCGATGGGCGTCATCTACTTCGTGTTCATGATGATCGGCGCGTTCCGCTATCGCTTGCCGCCGCCCGGCTGGCAGCCCGAGGGCTGGACCCCGCCGTCCAAGGCCAACGCGATGATCTCGAAGAGCAACGTCCATCTCAACGACGCGCACAAGACGCCGCAGTTCTGGCTGATCTGGTGGGTGCTGTGCCTGAACGTGTCGGCCGGCATCGGCGTGATCGGCATGGCCTCGCCGATGCTCCAGGAGATCTTCGCCGGCAAGCTGATCGGCCTGCCCGAAGTCGGCTTCAACGCGCTCGACGCCGGGCAGAAGGCGCAGATCGCCGCGATCGCCGCGGGCTTCGCCGGATTGCTGTCGCTGTTCAACATCGGCGGCCGCTTCTTCTGGGCATCGCTGTCGGACAAGATCGGGCGCAAGAACACCTATTACACGTTCTTCATCCTCGGCATCGTGCTCTACGCGCTGGCGCCGACGTTTGCGGCGATGGGCTCGAAGCTCCTGTTCGTGCTCGGCTTCGGCATCATCCTGTCGATGTATGGCGGCGGGTTCGCCACCGTGCCGGCCTACCTTGCCGACATGTTCGGGACCCAGTTCGTCGGCGCCATCCACGGCCGGCTGCTGACGGCGTGGTCCACCGCGGGCATCATCGGCCCCGTCGTGGTGAACTACATCCGCGAGTTCCAGCTCGCGGCGGGCGTGCCGCGCGATCAGCTCTACAACACGACCATGTACATCCTGTGCGCGATGCTGATCGCGGGCCTGATCTGCAACTACCTGATCAAGCCGGTCGATTCGAAGTGGCACATGAAGGACGCCGACGTCGCCAAGCTGCAAGCGGCGAGCGCCAGCGCCGCTGCCGCGGGGCCGCACGGCTCCTACGGCATCGGATTCGGCGGGCTTGACGTCAAGGCGGCGCTGTTCTGGGCCTTCGTCGGCGTGCCCCTGCTTTGGGGTGTCTGGAAGACGCTGGAGAGCGCGGTCAAGATCTTCTGATCGCCGTCGAGACTGCCGCGGGATGCTGATCATCGGCGTCCCGCGGCGTTCGCCTTTTAGACATCATCAAGAGTCGGACTTAATCAAGAGTGGGACTTAGGGGGATTGAAATGCTTCGCACCCGAATTTGCCTTGTGGCCGTGTTGCTTGTCGCTGGCCTTCATGCCGCATCCGCGCAGACGACGCCGCCGGCGGCGCCTGCCGCAACGACCGAAGCCAAGCCGGGCAAGATCAAGCTCACCATGCAGAAGCTGAAGGACATGAAGGCGAAGTGGGCGGCCAACAAGCCGAAGCTCAAAGCCTGCCGCGCCGACGTGAAGTCCAAGGGCCTCGCTGGCGACGACCGCTGGTTCTACATCGAAGAGTGCATGAGCAAGACGTGAGGCCGCGCCACAAATCGGGTCGATGAAGGGGCATGGAGCCGGGCGGCTGCATGCCCCTTAAATGCTTATCGGAACGCATGAATTCTCTTGGCATCTGGTATGCCACAGGCTAGAGTTGGACTCGTTCTAAAGAAGAGATACGAGACGCATCGATGAGTCACGACGTGCACGAGGTCCGCTCGTTCGAACACCCGGGCGAGGGACGGAAGCGAGCCAAGGCCACGCCCAAGGGGCGGCAGGTCGATCCCACCGCCGCGCACGAGATCGAGCAGCTGCTCGGCGACAGGCCGCGGCGGCGCGACCTCCTGATCGAATATCTGCACCTGATCCAGGACAAATATCACCAGATCTCGGCCGCTCATCTCGCCGCGCTTGCCGACGAGATGAAGCTCGCCTTCGCCGAGGTGTTCGAGACCGCGACCTTCTACGCGCATTTCGACGTGGTGAAGGAAGGCGAGCCCGATATCGCGCCGCTGACGATCCGCGTCTGCGATTCACTGACCTGCGCAATGCTCGGCGGCGACAAGCTGCTCGCCGACCTGCAGAGCACATCGGGTCCGGGCATCCGCGTCGTCCGCGCGCCCTGCGTCGGCCGCTGCGATACCGCGCCGGCGGCTGAAGTCGGTCACAACTTCGTCGATCACGCGACCGTGGCTAATGTGATGGCGGCCGCGAAGGCCGGCGATACCCACGCGCATCTGCCTGAATACGTTGACTACGACGCCTATGTCGCCGGCGGCGGCTACAAGCTGCTCAATCGCGTGCGCTCGGGCGAATTGCCGAAGGACGATCTGCTGAAGGCGCTCGACGACGCCTCGCTGCGCGGCCTCGGCGGCGCCGGCTTCCCCACGGGCCGGAAATGGCGCGCGGTGCTGGGCGAACCCGGCCCGCGGCTGATGGCGATCAATGGCGACGAGGGCGAACCTGGCACGTTCAAGGACCGCGTCTATCTCGAAAGCGATCCGCATCGCTTCATCGAAGGCATGCTGCTCGGCGCGCATGTCGTGCAGGCCTCCGACGTCTACATCTATCTGCGCGACGAATATCCGGCATCGCGCGAGATCCTCGAGCGCGAGATCGCAAAGCTTCCTCCGGGCGGTCCGACGCTGCACATGCGCCGCGGCGCCGGCGCCTATATCTGTGGCGAGGAATCCTCGCTGCTCGAAAGCATCGAGGGCAAGCGCGGGCTGCCCCGGCACAAGCCGCCTTATCCGTTTCAGGTCGGCCTGTTCGGCCTGCCGACGCTGATCAACAACATCGAGACGCTGTGGTGGGTGCGCGACATCGTCGAGAAGGGCGCGGATTGGTGGAAGGGCAACGGCCGCCATGAGCGTCACGGCCTGCGCAGCTTCTCGGTCTCGGGCCGCGTCAAGAACCCCGGCATGAAGCTGGCACCCGCCGGCATCACCGTGCGCGAATTGATCGACGAATATTGCGGCGGCATGGCCGACGGGCACCAGTTCTACGCGYACCTGCCGGGCGGCGCGTCGGGCGGCATCCTGCCGGCGTCCATGGACGACATCCCGCTCGATTTTGGCACGCTGGAGAAATACGGCTGCTTCATCGGCTCGGCCGCGATCGTGATCCTGTCGCAAAAGGACAGCGTGCGCGCGGCCGCGCTGAACCTGATGAAGTTCTTCGAGGACGAGAGCTGCGGCCAGTGCACGCCGTGCCGTGTCGGAACCCAGAAGGCGGCGCAGCTGATGCAGAAGCCCGTCTGGAACCGCGCACTTCTGGAAGAATTGAGCCAGGCGATGCGTGATGCCTCGATCTGCGGGCTCGGACAGGCGGCATCGAATCCGCTGTCTACCGTGATCAAATATTTCCCTGACGAGTTCAAGGAAGCGGCCGAATGACCAAAATTACGTTCGAGCTCGACGGCAAGCAGGTCGAGGCCAAACCCGGCGAGACGATCTGGCAAGTTGCAAAACGCCAGGGCCGCGAGATTCCGCATCTGTGCTATTCGCCGGCGCCCGACTACCGCCCCGACGGCAATTGCCGCGCTTGCATGGTCGAGATCGAGGGCGAGCGCGTGCTCGCCGCCTCCTGCAAGCGCACACCGTCGGTCGGCATGAAGGTGAAGACCGAATCCGCGCGTGCGGTGTCCGCGCAGAAGATGGTGATGGAGCTGCTCGTCGCCGACCAGCCGGCGCGCGAGACCTCGCACGATCCGGATTCGAAGTTCTGGCATTGGGCCGAGACCACAGGCGTCACCGAGAGCCGCTTCCCCGCCGCCGAGCGCTGGGCGACCGACGCCAGCCATCCGGCGATGCGTGTCAACCTCGATGCCTGCATCCAGTGCGGCCTCTGCGTGCGTGCCTGCCGCGAGGTCCAGGTCAACGACGTCATCGGTATGGCGTATCGCAGCCATGGCTCGAAGATCGTGTTCGACTTCGACGATCCCATGGGCGAGTCCACCTGCGTCGCCTGCGGCGAATGTGTGCAGGCCTGCCCGACCGGCGCGCTGATGCCGGCCGTCATGCTCGACGAGAAGCAGACCCGTGTCGTCTACGCCGACAAGAAGGTGGATTCGCTCTGCCCGTTCTGCGGCGTCGGCTGCCAGGTGACCTACGAGGTCAAGGACGAGAAGGTGATCTACGCGGAAGGCCGCGACGGGCCCGCCAATCACAATCGTCTCTGCGTCAAGGGCCGCTTCGGCTTCGACTATATCCACCATCCGCATCGTCTGACCAAGCCGCTGGTGCGGCTGCCGAATGCGAAGAAGGATTCCAACGACCAGGTCGACCCCGCTAATCCCTTCACGCATTTCCGCGAAGCGAGCTGGGAAGAAGCGCTCGACATCGCGGCCAAGGGCCTCGTCAGGATCCGCGATGAGAAGGGCGTGAAGGCGCTGGCCGGCTTCGGCTCGGCCAAGGGCTCGAATGAAGAGGCCTATCTGTTCCAGAAGCTGGTGCGCACCGGTTTTGGCTCGAACAATGTCGATCATTGCACGCGGCTCTGCCACGCCTCGTCGGTGGCGGCGCTGTTCGAAGGCCTGAGCTCGGGCGCGGTGTCGGCGCCGTTCTCGGCTGCGATGGATGCCGAAGTCATCATCGTGATCGGCGCCAATCCGACCGTGAACCATCCGGTCGCCGCGACCTTCATCAAGAACGCGGTCAAGCAGAATGGCGCCAAGCTGTTCGTGATGGATCCGCGCCGGCAGACGCTGTCGCGCCACGCGACCAAGCATCTGCAATTCAAGCCGGGCTCCGACGTCGCCATGCTGAATGCGATGATCAACACGATCATCACCGAGGGCCTGACCGACGACCAGTATATCGCCGGCTACACCGAAGGTTTTGAGGACCTCAAGGAGAAGATCAAGGAGTTCACGCCGGAGAAGATGGAGGCGATCTGCGGCATCCCGGCGCAAACGCTGCGTGAGGTTGCGCGCACCTATGCGCGGGCAAAGTCGTCGATCATCTTCTGGGGCATGGGCATCAGCCAGCATGTCCACGGCACCGACAATGCGCGCTGCCTGATCGCGCTGGCGCTGATCACCGGCCAGGTCGGCCGTCCCGGCACCGGCCTGCATCCGCTGCGCGGCCAGAACAACGTGCAGGGCGCCTCCGACGCCGGCCTGATCCCGATGTTCCTGCCGGATTATCAGCCGGTCAGCCGCGACGATCTGCGCGGCAATTTCGAAAAACTGTGGCAGCAGGATCTCGATCCCGTCCGCGGTTTGACCGTGGTCGAGATCATGAACGCGATCCATGCCGGCGAGATCACGGGCATGTATATCGAGGGCGAGAATCCCGCGATGTCCGATCCCGATCTCCAGCATGCGCGCCAGGCGCTGGCCATGCTCGATCATCTCGTCGTGCAGGATCTCTTCGTCACCGAGACCGCGTTCCATGCCGACGTCATCCTGCCGGCCTCGGCCTTTGCCGAAAAGGACGGCTCGTTCACCAACACCGATCGCCGCGTGCAGCTCGCGCGCCAGGTGATCAAGCCGCCGGGCGATGCGCGGCAGGATCTCTGGATCATCCAGGAGATCGGCAAGCGGATGGGCCTGCCCTGGAATTATTCCGGCCCCGGCGACGTCTACACCGAGATGGCGGAGTTGATGCCCTCGCTCAAGAACATCAGCTGGGAGCGGCTGGTGCGCGAAGGTGCCGTGACCTATCCGGCCGATGATCCGAACAAGCCCGGCAACGAGATTATCTTCACCACGGGCTTCCCGACCGCGAGCGGCCGCGGCAAGATCGTGCCGGCCAAGGTCATCCCGCCGGATGAGCTGCCCGACACCGAATATCCGATGGTGCTCTCGACCGGTCGCGTGCTCGAGCACTGGCACACAGGCTCGATGACCCGCCGCGCGCAGGTGCTCGACCAGATCGAGCCGGAGGCGGTCGCGTTCATGTCGCCGAAGGACATGCACCGGAAGAAGCTCGCGCCCGGCGATTTCATCCGGCTGGAGACCCGCCGCGGTGCGGTCGAGGTCAAGGTCCGCTCCGATCGCGACGTGCCGGAGAACATGGTGTTCATGCCGTTCTGCTACGCGGAGGCGGCGGCCAACCTGTTGACCAACCCGGCGCTTGATCCCTTCGGCAAGATCCCGGAGTTCAAGTTCTGCGCGGCCAGGGCCGAGCGCGCGGAGATGCGGGACGCGGCGGAGTAATTTCGCCAGGACGACGGCTGTGGCGGGCATCCGCGCCCACACCGTCATTGCGAGCGTAGCGAAGCAATCCAGACTACCTCCGCGGTAAGATTCTGGATTGCTTCGTCGCTTCGCGCCTCGCAATGACGGTGGTAAACGTGACCCATGTCCAAAGTCACCCCAGCCACGCGCGCGCTTGCAGCCGCCGACGTTGCCTTCACCGTGCACACCTACGACTACGATCCCGACGCCGAGAGCATCGGCCTGCAGGCCGCCGCTGCGCTTGGTGAGGACCCCGCGCGCGTGCTGAAGACGCTGATGGCGCTGGTGGACGGCAAGCCGATCTGCGTCGTCGTCCCGTCCGACCAGGAAGTCTCCATGAAAAAGCTCGCCGCTGCCGCGAGCGGCAAGTCGGCGCAGATGATGAAGCCGCCGGAGGCCGAGCGCGTCACCGGCTACAAGGTCGGTGGCATCAGCCCGTTCGGGCAGCGCAAGCCGGTGCGCACCGTGATCGAGCAGAGCGCGCTCGCACATGATCAGGTCTATCTCAACGGCGGCCAGCGCGGCTTGCAGGTTCGGCTGAAGCCGGGCGATGTGCGCGATGTCCTCAAAGCGGTCGTCGCGGATGTGCTCGCGTGAGCGCCGCGCGTTACTGCTTCTGCAGCAGTTTGAGCCGGCAGCGCAACGCCTCGCGGATATGCGCCCGCGCAAGCTGCTCGGCCTTGTCGCCGTCGCGTGCGGCGATGGCGTCGATGATGGCCTGGTGCTCGCCGTGGCTGGTCGAGGGACGGCCCGTCACCGTGAAGGTGGTCGGGCCCAGCAGCGCGATCCAGTCCTGCAATTCGCGCGAGGCGTTGTCGAGATAGCGGTTGCGCGCCGCGCGGCAGATGGCTTCGTGGAAGGCGCGGTTGAGCCGCGCCATCTCGGCAGCGTCTGACGCCGACGCCTCGACAAAGGCCTGCTCGATATCCCTGAGCGCGTGGACTTCGGGAGTGGAGGTGTGCTCGGCGGCCAGGCGCGCTGCAGCACCTTCCATGATCTCCCGCATGGCGTAGAGCTCGAGCACCTCGGAAATATCGAGGTCGCGCACGATCAGTCCGCGGCCGCCGGCGGGCTCGACGAAGCCGCGGGCCGCGAGACGGCCAAGCGCCTCACGGACCGGCGTGCGGCTGACCTTGAGCCGCTGCGCGACCTCTTCCTCGCGCAGCCGGTCTCCGGCACGGTAACTGCCGGCCTGGAGCGCCTCGCACAGCGAGCGGAACACGGCTTCGCCCAGTGCCACGCCGCCGCCGCGTGTGATCGATCCGCCTGACTTTGCCACGCGCCTGGCCATCTTCCCTCACGGCGCATCCTGCCCATGCAGAGATGGCACTTGCCGCGCCGATGTATATCTTTGTATACAAACGTACGCAATGGCTGCCGTGGGTCGATCGGGGTCCTCGGCGGCAGAATGTCTCTAACTTCGTCGCATCGGGCAGACGGGATGAGCAGCAAATACGACGTGCTGGTGATCGGCGGCGGCAATGCGGCACTGTGCGCGGCGATCTCGGCGCGCCGCGGCGGTGCCTCGGTGCTGGTGCTGGAGGGCGCGCCAAAATTCTATCGCGGCGGCAACACCCGCCACACCCGCAACATGCGCTGCGCCCATGATGCGGCGACTGAGATCCTGACCGGTCCCTACACCGAAGAGGAATTCTGGCAAGATCTGCTGCTGGTGACGGGCGGCCAGACCGACGAGGTGCTCGCCCGGCACATGATCCGGGAGTCCAAGGATATCCTGAACTGGATCRTGGAGCAGGGCGTGCGCTGGCAACCCTCGCTCGGCGGCACGCTGAGCCTCGGCCGTACCAACTCCTTCTTTCTCGGCGGCGGCCGCGCGATGCTGAACGCGCTCTATCTGACCGCCGAGCGGCTCGGCGTCGATGTCGAGTACGACGCCGAGGTCACCGATCTCGTGATCGAGGACGGCATGTTCCTCGCCGCGCGCCTCAAGCGGCCGATCAAGGGCGAGACCGAGATCCGCGCGACGTCGCTGGTCGCCGCTGCCGGCGGGTTCGAGGCCAACATCGAATGGCTGAAGCAATATTGGGGCGAAGCCGCGGACAATTTCCTGATCCGCGGCACGCCCTATAATCGCGGATCGATCCTGAAGATGCTGCTCGACAAGGGCGTGCAGGAGGTCGGCGATCCCACCCAGTGCCATGCGGTCGCAATCGACGCCCGTGCGCCGAAATTCGACGGCGGCATCATCACCCGCCACGACTCCGTCGTGTTCGGCATCGTCGTCAACAAGCATGCCCAGCGATTCTACGACGAGGGTGAGGACATCTGGCCGAAGCGCTATGCGATCTGGGGCCGGCTGGTCGCGGCGCAGCCCGACCAGATCGCCTACATCATCTTCGATTCCACCGTCGTCACCAGCTTCATGCCGACGCTGTTCCCGCCGATCGCCGGGCAGACCGTCGCCGTGCTGGCCGGCAAGCTCGAGCTCGATCCGGCTGCGCTGGAGAAGACCGTCACCGAGTTCAACGCGGCCGTGCGGCCCGGCACCTTCGATCACACCATTCTGGACGACTGCGTGACTGAAGGTATCACGCCGCCGAAGACGCATTGGGCACGCAAAATCGAGACCCCGCCTTATCTCGCCTATCCGGTGCGGCCCGGCATCACCTTCACCTATCTCGGCACGCGCGTGAACAAGGAGGCGCGGATGCTGATGGCTGACGGCAAGCCGTCCGCCAACATGTTCGCGGCCGGCGAGATCATGGCCGGCAACGTGCTCGGCAAGGGCTATGCGGCCGGCATGGGCATGACCATCGGCAGCGTGTTCGGGCGGATCGCGGGACGGGAAGCGGCGAAACATGCACGGAACTAGAATTCTGGACGAAGCCGACCGTCTGATGACGGTCTGTAATTCCTGCCGCTACTGCGAGGGTCTTTGCGCGGTATTTCCCGCCATGGAGATGCGGCGCGCCTTCTCCGACGGAGATCTCAACTATCTCGCAAACCTCTGCCATTCCTGCGGCGCCTGCTACGTCGACTGTCAGTTCTCGCCGCCGCACGAGTTCAACGTCAACGTTCCGAAGACGCTTGCGGTTGCGCGCGCCGAGTCCTATGCGGCCTATGCCTGGCCGCAGGCGCTGTCCGGTGCCTTCGCCCGCAACGGGCTCGTCATCAGCGTCATCGCCGCGCTCAGCATGGCCGCCTTTATCCTCGGCTTTGCGGCCCTCAACGGCCACAGCGTGTTGTTCGGTGTGCACACCGGCCCTGGTGCCTTCTACAAGCTGATGCCGCACAACGCGATGGCCGCATTGTTCAGCGCCGCCTTCCTCTACGCGATCCTCGCGCTGGTGATGAGCGTGCGTGCCTTCTGGCGCGACATCGGAGCTCCCATTGGCGGTCGCGCCGACGGCGGCTCGATCTTCCAGGCTGTCCGCGATGCCGGCGAGCTGCGCTATCTCCACGGTGGCGGCGTCGGCTGCTACAACGAGGACGACAAGCCGACCGACCGGCGCAAGCTTTTCCATCACCTGACGTTCTACGGTTTTCTGCTATGCTTCGCCGCGACGTCGGTGGCGACGCTCTATCACTACCTCTGGAGCCGCGAGGCGCCGTATCCGTGGTGGGATCTGCCCGTGGTGCTGGGGACACTCGGCGGCATCGGTCTCATCGTCGGTCCGATCGGCCTGTTCGTCGCGAAAACGCGGCGTGCACCGGAACTGCTCGACGAGCAGCGCTACGGCATGGACGTCGGCTTCATCGCCATGCTGTTTCTGACCGGCTTCACCGGCATGGCGCTGCTTGTCCTGCGCGAGACCGCTGCCATGGGACCGCTATTGGCTCTGCATCTCGGCGCGGTGTTCGCGCTGTTCATCACCATGCCCTATGGCAAGTTCGTGCACGGCATCTATCGCTTGGTGGCGCTGGTGCGTTATGCGCAGGAGCGGCGCAGCGAAGCCGGCTCTTGAGAGGCATGCGCGGCTGACGTATTTCTGGGCCGTTCGCGCACAGCGCGAATCGCTTAGGGAGCCCGCGCTCATGTACATGTTTCTGCCTTTCCTGCTGGCGCTCGCGGGCTGCGCGAGTGCCTGGCGTTCGCGCGCGGGACTAAGCTATGCGCTCTGGAGCGCAACAGTCGTGGTCACGGTCGCATGGTTCTTCCACCACGCGACCGATCCACTCAAATTCTCGTTCTGACGGTGTCGAGATGGGCACTGCAGAGATGAGCGAGCAACGGCCGGTCGGCGCGATCCTGAACATGCTTGGGCTGCTCGGGATCTCGTTGATCCTGACGGTGGCGTTCACCTATCAGCTTGCGCTCGGCGAGCTGCCCTGTCCGCTTTGCCTGTTGCAAAGGGCCGGGTTCATCGCGGTCGGCATGGGGTTCCTGTTCAACATGCGCCTCGGTGAACGCGGGTCTCACTACGCGATGATCCTCGTTTCCAGCCTCGTCACCGGCTTCATCTCGATGCGGCAGGTGTCACTGCATCTTGCGCCCGGCGATCCTGGATACGGCTCGGCACTGTTCGGGCTGCACTTCTATACCTGGGCGCTGATCGCGGCGATCGGGATCGTGTGTTATGTCGCGCTCGTCTTCATCCTGAAGGATGTGACCGGCAAGCGAGACGGGGACGCGCCTTTGAACGGTGCGGCATCGAACACGGTCTTCGCGATCTTTGCGTTGCTGGTCGCCGCCAATCTCTTGTCCACCGTGCTGGAGTGCGGCGCGGGGCAGTGCGACGACAACCCGGTTCGCTATCTCCTGCTCAAGTGATCGGATTGAAGCGGCCGTCGTGCAGGAACGCGATCGTCTGCTCGATCGCGACGGCATTTCGTGGAAGTCCGGTGTGCGATGCCTTGACGACGATGTGGTCGGCCATGTCGGCCAGCTTCGCGCTTGCGACTGAAACCCGTCCGTCATTGGGCCGCGGCAGGACAAAGGCCGAGGCGATCGGCGCGATGGTGCGGCATCCCGCGATGACGCCGATCGCATAATCGGGAGGCGGCAGGGCGGCGAGCACAGGGGGCTGGGCTGTCGAAAGCTGCGAGCCGGCTGGACCGAAAACAGCGCGGTAGAGCGAGAGGTCCTTCAGGAGATCGGCGACTTCGCTGCCGCCGTTGGGCGTGCCCAGCATCACGACGCGGCCGAGCCGCACCGGACGATATCTCGCGATGTAAACCCGGGCGAGCAGCCCGCCCATGGAATGGGCGACGAAGTGGATCGCGCCGTCGCATTGCTTTGCAAACGCGGCGACCGGCGCGTGGATGTCTTCCGCAAGCTCCTCGAGCGGCTTCTTGCGGCTGGGGTAGTCGAGATTGAGCGTGGCGAAGCCGTGACGCTGCAACGCCCGATCCAGCCTCTTCAGCGTCCAGGCACCGACGCCGATGCCGTGAAGCAGGACCACGCCGTCGCACCGGGCTTCCGCCGGAGCGACGGCCGTGGACTTGTCGTCTTTACGCAACCTCGCGCTCCGGCGAGGACGCCTGCTCACGGGCCATCGTCGTTGCCGTGACATAGTCGGTCTTGCCGGTGCCGAGCAACGGCACCTTGTCGACCACCATGATCGCCGCGGGCACGGTCAGCTCGGACGCGCCGATCGCCTTGGCCTGGCCCTGCATCGCACTGCGCTCGGCGGTCTTCTCCGTCGTCAGCAGCACGATGCGCTCGCCCTTGCGCTGGTCGGGGATCGACACGGCGACCGAGGCGGCTTGCGGCCACAGCGTCGTCGCGATGCTCTCGACCGCCGACAGCGAGACCATTTCGCCCGCGATCTTGGCGAAGCGCTTGGCGCGGCCCTTGATGGTGATGAAGCCGGCCGCGTCGATCGCCACGATGTCGCCGGTGTCGTGCCAGCCCTCGGCGAGCGGTTCGAGCACGCCGGGATTTTCGGCCCTGAGGTAACCGAGCATCACGTTCGGTCCGCGCACCGAGAGGCGTCCGCCTTCCCCGATGCCGGGGACCGGATCGAGGCGGCTTTCCATCAGCGGTGACAGGCGGCCGACGGTGCCGGGACGGTTGGCCATCGGCGTGTTCATCGCCAGCACCGGCGCGGTCTCGGTGACGCCGTAGCCTTCCAGGATGCGGATGCCGTAGCGTTCCATGAACACCTGACGTGTGCGATCCTTCACCGCCTCCGCGCCGGCGATCACCAGGCGCAGCGTGCGGAAGTCGTAGGCGTGCGCCGAACGGGCGTAGCCGGTGAGGAAGGTGTCGGTGCCGAACAGGATCGTGGCGCCGGTCTGGTAGATCAGCTCCGGCACGATGCGGTAGTGCAGCGGCGAGGGGTACATGTAGATCGGAATGCCGGCGAGCAGGGGCATCATCATTCCGCCGGTCAGCCCGAACGAGTGGAACACCGGCAGCACGTTGAACACCTTGTCATTGGCGTTGGCATCGACCCGGGCCAGCGCCTGCGCCGCATTCGCAAGGATGTTGCGATGGGACAGCACCACGCCCTTGGGCGTGCCTTCCGAGCCCGACGTGAACAGCACGACAGCCGAATCGTCGGCCTGGCGGGCGACGCGCGGCGCAGTGCCTGCGAGCAGGCCCTTGATCTTGTCGGCCGTACCGATCGAAGCGCGGACGTCCTCGAGATAGACGACGCGCGCCTCTGCGGAGACCGCGGCCATCAGCTTGTCGAGCTTGCCCTTCTCGATGAAGGCCTTTGACGTGAGCACGGTTTTGACCTGCGCGGCCTTCATGGCGGCGAGGACGTTGACCGGGCCGGCCGAGAAGTTGAGCATCGCCGGGACCCGGCCGATGTTTTGCAGCGCCATGAAGACGACGGCGACACCCGCGGAATTCGGCAGCAACACACCGACATTCTCGCCGGCCGTGGTGCCGGCCTCGAGCTTGCGGCTCAAGACCTGCGCGCCGAGGATCAGCTTGCGATAGGTCAGCTTGGTGCCGAGCGCGTCCTCGATGATCACCTTGCCGGTATCGCGGTCGCGATAGGCATGTCCGAGTGCTTCGAACAGGGTGTGGTCGAGCATGGCGTTCTTGACCATGGCGTCGATCATCACGTCCTGGAGCGCGGCGCCCGCGGCATTGCGGCGTGCCTTGCCCTTCAGCGCCGGATCGACCGGAAGCTTGACCGGCGGCAGGATCGTGACCGTCACCCGCGGAAACCAGGAGCGCTTGATCTGGCTGCCGTTGAGATAGCTGAGATGCGACCGCTGCGCGCCCTCGATGCGAATGGGCACGACCACCGCGTCGGCCTTGTCCGCGATCATCGCGGTGCCGTCATAGACCTTCATCAGCGAGCCGGAGACGGTGATGCGTCCCTCAGGGAAAATGACCACCGGCTCGCCGGCGGCGACGAGCTTGATCAGGTCGCGCGCGGCCAGCGGCTTGGTCGGGTCCATGGTGTAGTGCTTGACGACGCGCAGGAACGGCTTGGCCCACCAGGCCTTGGAGATGCCGGTATCGACCGCGAAGCTCGCATCGATCGGCAGCACGGCGTGCAGCAGCGGGCCGTCGATCAGGCTGACATGGTTGGGCGCGATCAGCATGCGCGTGCCCGGAGGCGGCAGGTTCTCGAGCCCGCGAACCTCGGTGCGGAACAGCGCGCGGAACAGCAGCCCGCCGAAATCGCGGACGCCTTCCTTGCCCCACTTGGTCAGCACGAACCACACTGCGCCGAAGCTGGCGACGCCGAGGCCGAAGAAGATCCAGCCGACATGCAATCCGCCCGCCTGCAACAGCGCGACGAACAGCGAGCCTGCTACCATGAAGGCGGCTTGCAGCACGTTGCCGGCGGCGATGATGCGGGCGCGCTCGGACGGTGCCGACCAGGCTTGCACGGCAGCGAAGGAGGGAACGACGAACAGGCCGCCGCCGAACGCGAAGGCGACGAAGTCGATCAGCATGCGCAGCCCGGCGAACGAGGTCGCGAAGTCGACCGCAGCGATGTCCTGGCCCCTGGTGGTCACGCCGATGGCCCAGGCGAGATCGAGACCGGCAAAGCCCATGATGATGGCGCCGATCGGCACCAGCGCGAGGTTCGGGCGGACATGGCTCAGGCTGGCGGCGAACAGCGAGCCGATGGCGATGCCGATCGCGAAGGTCGCGAGGCACAGCGTCACCACGCCTTCGGTGCCACCGACGACGTCCTTGACCAGCGCAGGCAGCAGCGACAGCACGATGGCGCCGACCAGCCAGAACCACGAGACGATCACGGTGCCGTCCCACAGCCGCTTGTCCGCGTAGAGCGTCTTCAACAGGCCGACCGTCGAGGTCCAGGGATTGGCGTTGACGGGCAGGTCGGGGGCGGATGGCGTCGTCTGCGGAATGCGGGAGGCGAAGGCCCAGGACAGCAGGGCCAGCACGACCACGGCCGATGCAACCCAGCCCATATGCGCGGAGCCGGCCACGAACTGGCCGCCGGCGACGGTGCCGAGCAGGATGGCCATGAAAGTCGCGCCTTCGACCAGCGCGTTGCCGGTTGCGAGCTCACCGAGCTCGAGCTGGTCCGGCAGCATGGCGTATTTCACGGGGCCGAACAGGGCGGCGATGGTGCCGAACAGCGCGAGCGCCGTGAACAGCAGCGGCACCGAGTGCAGGAAGAAGCCGGCGGCGGCAAAGGCCGCAGCAAAGATCTCCGCGAATTTGAGCCGCCGCGCGACGACGGATTTGACGTATTTGTCGGCGAGCTGGCCGCCGAGCCCCGACAGGATGAAATAGGGGAAGATGAAGACGGCGCCTGCGACCGTCACCAGCGCGTCGCCGTGACCGGTCGCGGCACTGTAAAGCAGGATGATGACGAGTGCGTTCTTGAGCACGTTGTCATTGAGCGCCGAGAAAAATTGCGCCCAGAACAGCGGCGCGAAGCGGCGTGACGACATCAATTCCCTGATCATGACAAGTCCTGTTTTGGGAAGGCAGCCTGAGATTGTTAGGTTGTCGGTGAGGCGTCACGACCGGAAGCTTACGGGACGAACGATGGCTGGATGACGACGGTCGCCGGCCTGCTCTGTCCCCTCGACCCTTCCGATCCTGTTGGTCTCCAAATGGTCTCGTTAGGTTCGCAAATATCTGGTCGCAGCCGTGGTTCGGACGGACCGGCCGCGCTGTCCCGGATACCGCGCCGGGCGATGAGGAAATGTTGAACCGCATCGCCAAAGGCCGCGACATCGGCTGCGAATGTCGGGACATGGTAAGTCCTTCCTTGCAACCGGGTCTTGCATTCGAGCCGACCGGAACGTCCCGGGTGCGCCCGCCTCACGTGAGATGAGCGAGGTGGCGAAAGGGCGAGAGGCGGCCGAGCAGGCTGAACCGGCGGCCCGCGTGACGGGCACGGGCGCGGCTCGCCCGCCACATCCGGAAGGTCGCGCGGCGCTCGGTGAGCACGCCGGCAATGTCGCAGGCATTTGCGATGCGATCGATCGGCGCCATCGCGAACCGCAGCAGGGTGCGGCCAAGGCCGGTCACGAGAGCCGCGGCGTCGTCGACGAAGGTGGAGGCGATATCAACAGCGAGGGTTTGCATTTTGCAGATCTCCGGGTTAATTTGAACAATGTTCACATGAGTAGCTTGAAAATGAACAATGTTCAAGAAGAATCGCCACGCGACCAGAAAAAAAATCGGCGGAGGCTCCAGATCCTGGAGATCGCCCGCGGCATCATTTCAGCTAAGGGACTGAGATCATTGAAAGTTCGTGACGTTGCGGAGGCCGCCGGTTGCTCGGTGGGCAGCGTCTATAACGAGTTCGGCGACTTCGACGGGGTGATCCTGACGGTGAACCGGGAGACCGTTCAGGCGCTGACGGTACGGCTCGCCGAGGTTCCGGCCGAGGACCCCGTTCGCCAGCTCTACGGGTTTGCCGAGACTTATCTCGAATTCTTCGCCGAGCACGCAAACCTGCTGCGCTCGCTGTTCGAGCATCGGATGGAGGACGATCGTCCTTATCCCGACGACATCCTTCAGATGGTGATGGACGCTTTCGCGCTGATGCATCCAGCCCTGGTGCGGCTGCTACCGGCTGCGGACGACGTGAGGATCGCGCTGCTGTCGCGCACGCTGTTTTCCGCCGTGCATGGAATCATCTCGCTCGGCCTGGAGGAGCGCATGGTGGCGGTGCCGCCCCAGATGCTGCGCCAGCAGGTCGAGCAATTCCTCGATACGCATCTTGCCGGCCTCGGGATCGTGCCGGTCGGCGCGCGGTCGTCTTGAGGAGACCAAGCGGCTACCACGCGTATCGCAGGCTCGCGGTGCCGGAATAAGTGGTGCTGCGCGCCGCGAACTCGCCGTCGAACTTCGCCGACAGGGCAACGCCGTTCGAAAACTTCAGCTCGGCACCGGCAGATGCGAGCGCGGTGTCCTTTGCCGGCGTTGCGCCGTTGACGATGAAGCTCGCGCCGGGCAGCGCCTGGAATGCGGCGACGAGCGTCGGGTCGCTCACCCAATCATGGGCCCAGGCCGCGCGGCCGCGCAACGTGAGGACCGAATTCGGCGTGACCAGCGTCGCGCGATCGAAGCGCGCGCCGAGCTCGCTCCGTGTGTCGGAGGCCGTGCGTCCCTGATAGGTCAGGCCAAAGCCGCTGCCGGCCAGATCGGCCTCGGTATAGGTCGGTGTGCGAAAAGCCTGCGCCTGCGCCGCCACATATGGCGTGAAGCCGCCAATCGGCGTGGCGAAGCGATAGCCGCCCTCGATGCGGCCTCCGACGGTTTGCGCGTCGAATTTGGCGGTGAGCTGGTTGCCGAACGGTGCGAGCCGATCTGTCGACATCCAATGATTGGCCACGGCGAGAGAGGCGGCAAAATAGGCTGGCCCTGTGCGCACGGCGGTGTAGACGCCGGCCTGGATTGCATCGCTCTTGCCCCCGCCGATCGCCTGCGCGAGATCCCATTTGGTGCCGCCGCCCGACAGCGCGAAACCGACAAGCGCATCGCGGCCGAAATGATAATCGGCGCCGGCCGCGACGCCGCCGGCGCGCGCGCCGAGGTCGTGACTGCCGATCACGACGGGGTCGCCGCCGGTGCGGTTGGTGCCGCCGAACGCCGTGCCCCAAGCCGTCCAACGCTCCGCAAAGGCCGGCGCTTTCATGGCCGGCGTCCCCAGCACCTTGTTGTAGGCGAGGGCGATATCGTCCGGCAGCGCGGCGCGTTCGGGGCTGAAGCCGAGCGCCGTGTCGCCGGTGCTCATGCCACTGCGTCCACCCACGAACGGATCAAGCATGAGGCCGAGGAATTGGCTCGTGAACTGGAAGGCGCCCTGCTGCGCGCCGGTGGCCGCTTCACCCGAAAGCTGGTCCAGACTGTAACGGAGCTGGGCGTCGCTCTCGCCTGCGAAGGAGGAGAGGAAAGGCAGGTTGGGACCGAACGCGCTCAAGGCGCCGGCCACGGCCTTCTGGTTTTGCGTTTGGGCGATGGAGAGGAATGCGGCGTTGTTGTAGTTGAGCGTCAGGAAGACGCTGAACCCGTCATAGCTGAGGGAGGAAGCGAAGAGCTGCGGATTGTATCCGCTGACAGTGACGCCCGAGAAGCTGCCGATGACGCCAGTCGTCGTGCTGAGGATCGTGTATTGCGTCGAGGGGTTATAGGCGCCGGCGATCGTGTTGACTGCGACGGTGCCGCCGTTCAACGTTGCGTTGACCGCGAGGATCTTCTCGGATTGTCCGGTAGCGGTGACGGAGATCGCGTAGGTCGAACCGGCGTTGAACGTGACGTTGCCATTGCTCGTCAGCGTACCGAGATTGCCGGGCAAGACCGTGCCGCCTGACAGCACGGTCATATTGCCGATGGCGCCGTTGCCGCTGAGAATGCCCCCGCTGACGGTCGTGGCGATGTTGGGCATCGAGCCGTTCACCTCGAGGGTGCCGGCCAGGATATTCATGCTCGCGATCTCGGTCGTCGAACCGTTCATCGTCCAGGTGGAGCTGCCGGTCTTTTCCAGCGCCTCGAATTCCCGGAACTGACCGGCCGCGCCGAATATGCTGAGATTGAACGCTGCGTTGGCAGTACCGCCCAGGCGCAGCGTGTCCGTTCCGTTGCCGCCGAGGACCCATCCCGTGATGCTCGATCCCGCTCGCAACTCGAAGACGTCGTTGCCTCCCTTCAGGTCGACAGCCGTGCTGACGCCACCGCTGATGATCGTGCCTGAGTTGATGATGGTGTCCTGATTGGCCGAGCCGATGATTGCCGTGCCCGAGGCACTTGATATCGTGCCGGCGTTGCTGACGACGTTGCCGTCGGCCGCGCCGCTCAGATCGACGGCCGCGACATTGATGGCATGGACAAAGCCGCTCGACAGGATGTTCGCCTGATTGTTCGCCGACCCGGCACCGATGCTGATGCTGATGGCTCCGGTCACGCCGTTTCCGACCGTACCTCCGATCACGATGATATTGTTGCTCGAATTGGCCAGTGCGAGCCCCGACGTGGCGAGGCTCGATGACCCAACCATGGCGCCGGCATCCACTGTGATCGTGTTGCCGCCACCGCCGATCACGTCAATGCCGTCGCTGTTGGCAGAGGTGACGGTTGCGTTGCCGAAGACCTTGACCGCACTATTGGATGCCGCCTCGAGGACAACGCTGGCAAAGGTCGGGTCGTTCACGGAGGTCGCGGTGCCGTCGCCAATGTTGACGGTGACACCGCTGACCACGGGCGCCGTCTTGACCTGGGTGTTGCCCGCTCCGGTGCAGGTGATCGAATCGCCTGACTGCAGCGCTGCCTGCGCGCCGCTTCCGGTCACCACACAGGCCGCCTCTGCCGGCGTCGCGAGCCACGGCAGCGCACTACCTGCGGCAACGGCGCCGATCGCGGTGCTCAAGAGAAACGCATGCCGCCGACACGTCTTCGCGCGACGGATCTGGGGCGGGGGCAACAAACCATTCCAGGGCACCTGCAAACTCCTCTTTCGGCACGGTCCGGGCGGAATTCGGACCGCAACGTTGGCTGGTGCCATGCTTAGCGGGGGAGGTTCCGGCCATCGTGGATCAGCGCGCAAGGCGGTGTGGCGGAAAGCGAAAGACGCAGTTTTTTCGGGAGCAATGTGGCCGCGGCGTCACACAGCTTCGCCGTCGCGACGCCGTTGGACGATGTCTGCAATCGGATGCCGGGGTTGAGAGGGCGCCGGCGCCTATCAGCCTCGCGCCGCGACGGCTTCGCGCGGACGGGTTGCAACGACGACGACGTCCGGTCTGCCGTTGTCGACCTGTACCCGGTTGCGCCCCTTTTCCTTGGCACGGTAGCAGGCGGCATCCGCGCGCCGCATGGCGTCCTCGAGCGTGGTGTTGCCGTCCGCGATACAGGCGACGCCGATGCTGGCGGTCACCGCAAAGCAACGATCATCCCAGGCGAAGGTGAACAGCTCGAGCGATCTGCGCAGGCGTTCGGCGATATCGACGGTGGTCGAGGGCGAGCATTGCGGCAGGATCAGGCCGAATTCGTCGCCGCCGAGCCGGGCCACCAGATCATGCGGCCCCCGGTCCTGTTGCAGCAGGCGCGAGACCTGGCAGAGCAGGCGGTCGCCGGCGAGGTGGCCGCAGGTGTCGTTGACGCTCTTGAACTGGTCGAGGTCGAGCAGGATCAGGCCCAGCGAGCCCGCCGCGGTGGTGTCCAGCACGCTTTGCAGGCGCGCCTCGAAGGCGCGGCGGTTGGACAGGCCGGTCAACCAGTCGTGCGATGCCTGCCATGCCAGGCGCTCCCTCTCGGCATGCAACGCATCCTCGAACGCCTGTCGTTGCAGCATCAAGCGCCGCGTGTGCCAGATCAGGAGCAGGATCAGTGTCGCGGCCGCCACGATGTTGATGCACGTCAGCGTTACCTTGATGGCGCGGGAGCCTTCGCCGAGGACGGTCGAGAACCGCTTTGCATGCACCGTGAACTGCGTGTTGAGTTCCGAGAGCCGCGACGACAGCAGCCGCAGGCGGTCGCGGTCCTCAATGGGTCCGTGCGCCAACTCGGACCGGATGACCTCGCCGAAGACGCTGAGCTCCAGCAACATGGGATCGGTGGCCGCCCACTCGTGGATCGCTTCCTGGAGGAAGCTGACGCGGCTGAAATAACGGAACAGCCAGATCAATCCCGGAACGTCATCGGGATGGTTGCCGCCTTGCAGAAACCCGACGCGGGCGGCCTCGACGTCGACCGGATCGCGCTCGAGTGCCCAGCGCGCGAACTCATCGCCGATGGGAACGGCAAGGGACGCCTGGTAGTGGGTGAACTGGCTCGCCTCGCCTGAATGCAGATAGAGATTGAGGAAATAGACGGCGTTCTTCTGTGACCGCGACCACATCGCTTCGCCCGCGACATAGGCGCGGACCGATGACATCACTTCGAGGCTGAATCCCGCGATCGTTGCCTGGAGCACGACGACCATCACGAATGGCGAGACARGTTTGATGACGTGAAGGAAACTACGCCCCTTCGTCGACGTCGCTGTTCTGCGAAACACCCTGCATTCCCCAAATCGATCAACGACCCCACCGGAGCGTCGCGCCTGCAACGCCAAGTAGAGGGGAAAGTTGCTTAACTCGACCCCAAAGACGCAAGCGACTGCACTGCAGGGTGAAAGCGTCGTGAAGCGGATGCCCGCAGATCGTTGCAAATGCCGACGAACCGGAACCGATACGGTCGTAGCGAACCGATGCCTCGCATTCGTCCTGCGCGGTTTACCTGATCGAGAGAGTTTGGTCCGGCGCTAGACCAGCACCGGCTTGCGCACGCGGCCAGCGTCGCCGAACACGCGCAAATAGCGTTCGATCTCGGAGGGCATGCCGGTCGCCTTCTCCGGATTGTCCGAGAGTTTGACGGCCGGGTGGCCGTCAACCGACGACACCTTGCAGACCAGCGAGATGGGATCGAGATTGAACGAGCCGTCCGGCGGGCAGCCGACGAAATCATTGGTGAGGTTGGTGCCCCAGCCGAAAGAGAGCCGCGAGCGACCGGAGAAGTGGTGATAGGTCTCCTCGATCGAGCCGACATCCATCGCATCGGAGAAGACGAGCAGCTTGTCCTTGGGGTTGCGGCCCTTCTTTTCCCACCAGGCGATGATCTCCTCGCCGGCCTGGATCGGTGGCGCGCTGTCGGGGCGGAAGCCGGTCCAATCGGCGACCCATTCCGGCGCATCGCGCAGGAAGGATTTGGTGCCGAAGGCGTCGGGCAGCGCGATCAGGAGATTGCCGCCATAGGTCTGGCGCCATTGGTCGAGAATGCGATAGGGCGCCCAGCGCAACTCCTCGTCGTCCTTGGCAAGCGCAGCCGCGACCATCGGCAGCTCATGCGCATTGGTGCCGATGGCTTCGAGATCATTGTCCATCGCCAGCAGCACGTTGGAGGTGCCGATGAAGGACGGGCCCAGGCCTTCCTTCACCGCCTCGACGCACCAGCGCTGCCAAAGGAAGCCGTGGCGGCGGCGGGTGCCGAAGTCGGAGAGCCGCAAATTCTCGAGCTGGCGCAGCCGCTCGACCTTGGTCCACAGCTTGGCCTTGGCGCGGGCATAGAGCACGTCGAGCTCGAAGCGGCCGCGGCCCTTCATCGCGGCGCGCGACCGCAACTCGTTGAGGATGGCGAGCGCCGGAATTTCCCACATCGTGGTGTGGGTCCAGGGGCCGTGGAAATGCAGCTCGTACTGGCCCTCGACCTTGCGCAGCTCGTATTCGGGCAGCCGGAATTCGGCCAGCCAGCGGATGAAGTCCGCCGAGAACATGTGGGTCTTGCCGTAGAAGGTGTTACCGGCAAGCCAGATCAGCTCTTTCTTGGCGAAGCGGATGGTGCGGGCGTGGTCGAGCTGGGCGCGCAGCTCGCCCTCGTCGATGATCTCGGCCAGCCGCACATGGCGCGAGCGGTTGATGACCGAGAAGGTCACCTGCTGATTCGGATAGTCCTCCCGAATCATCTGCAACATCAATAGCTTGTAGAAGTCGGTATCCAGCAGGCTGCGGATGATGGGGTCCAGCCGCCAGCTATGATTGTAGGTCCGGCTCGCAATATCGGTCACTGTCATGGGACAATTCTAGCGTGGCGGCCCTCGCGCAACCAGTGGGTTTGGCGAAGGGCAGACTTCCCTGAAACCGTAACCGAGGCTCAGTCTCCGGCCGCCGTTGCCGCCACGGTTTCGAGCTGGCCGCGGATCCAGCGATGGGCCGGGTCTTTCTGATAGCGCTGATGCCAGACCATGAACATCGGCAGCTCGGCCAGCGTCTTTGTCCGCGACGCTAGCGGAATCGGTACATGCGCGAAACCGCGCATCACACCGGAGGCGAGCAGGCTCGGCATGCTCGCCAGCATCTGCGAGCCGCGCAGGAAGGGCGGCACGCCGGAAAAGCTCGGCACGGAGATGGCGATGTCACGCAGAAAGCCGTTCGCCGCCAGCCGGCGGTCGAAGTCGAGCCGCTCGTTGTCGGTATAGACCACCGTGATGTGGCGTGCCGCGAGATAGGCACTGCGGCCGGCCGGAGCTGTGCGCACCTTGGGATCGAAGTAGCAGACGTAGTGATCGCTGAGCAGCCGCTTCTGCACGATGTCCACGCCGGATGGCGGCAGCGGCGTGACCATGAGATCGCAGCGGTTTTCGCGCAGCATGGCGGGCGACGGCGACTGCGAGGGGATCACGCGCAGGTTCAGGCTCCTGACCTGTCCCGCGACATGGTCGAAAAACCGCGGCAACAGCAGATCGCGCTGGAAGTCGTTGGCGGCGATCGTCAGCGAAAGCTGCGCGCGCGCCGGCTCGAAGGTGACGCCGCCGGCAAAGCTGCGCATCTCGTCGATCAGCGCCCGCGCTTTCGCGGCCAAGGCCTGGGCATGGGCGGTGGCGACGATGCCGCGGCCGGATTTGGCAAACAGCGGATCGCCCGCGATCCGCCGCAACTTGTTCAGCCCGTGACTGACCGCCGATTGCGTCAGACCAAGCCGCGTCGCTGCCGCCGTGACCGAACCTTCCTCCAGCACGGCAAGGAACAGTTCGAGGGCGTGGCCGTCGAGCGCCAAATGATCGATTTCCTTCATGTAATTCATTATAATCGATCTATTTATCTTGAGAATAGATCGTCCCATGATCTCCCGATAAGCCGCGCCCCCGGACCCGGGCGCCACAGGGAGAGACAACGCCGATGAACGTCCAGGCGCCAGCCTTGCAGGATCCCCGCCTCAACCGACCCGAGCCGTTCACGCCGCGCGACGGCGGCTTCTTCCAGCGCGACCATTCGATCCATCCGCCGGCGCATGCGCCCGGCTACAAGTCCTCGGTGCTGCGCTCGCCGCGCCAGCCGCTGCTGTCGATCGAGAACTCGGTCTCGGAGATCACGGGTCCGGTGTTCGGCCACAACGATCTCGGCCCGCTCGACAACGATCTGATCCGCAACTACGCCAAGGACGGCGATCCCGTCGGCGAGCGCATCATCGTCCATGGCCGCGTGCTCGACGAGACCGGCCGCGGCGTGCCGAACACGCTGGTCGAGTTCTGGCAGGCCAATGCCGGTGGCCGCTACCGGCACAAGAAGGATACCTATCTCGCCCCGATCGATCCGAATTTCGGCGGCTGCGGCCGCGCGCTGAGCGACGACACCGGCTACTATTATTTCCGCACCGTGAAGCCGGGCCCCTATCCCTGGCGCAACTTCGTCAACAGCTGGCGTCCCGCCCACATCCACTTCTCGGTGTTCGGCTCGGGCTTTGCGCAGCGGCTGATCACCCAGATGTATTTCGAGGGCGATCCCCTGATCCCGGTCTGTCCGATCCTGACGACGATTCCGGACAAGGACGCGCTCGACCGCCTCGTGGCGCCGCTCGACCTCAACGCCTCGACGCCGTTCGACTCGCTCGCCTACCGCTTCGACATCGTGCTGCGCGGCCAGCGTTCCACCTATTTCGAAAATCGCACCGCGGGGAATTGAGCCAATGCCGCAGCCGCTCGACTATCTCAAGGAAACCGCCTCGCAGACCGCCGGGCCCTACGTCCATATCGGCCTGATCCCTGCCATGGCCGGCTTCGACATTTTTGAGAAGAACTTTTCTAACGTGCTGGTGACGCCGAACACGCCAGGCGAGCGCATCACGCTGGAGGGCAAGGTGTTCGACGGCAGCGGCACGCCGCTGCGCGATGTGCTGCTCGAAATCTGGCAGGCCAACGCAACCGGCCGCTATAACCATCCGGCCGATCGCCTGGCCGGCGCGGTGGACGAGGAGTTTCGCGGCTGGGGCCGCGCCGGCTCCGATTTCGACAGCGGCCTCGTCACTTTCGAGACCATCAAGCCGGGCGCGATCACGGACAAGGCAGGCCGCAAATGCGCGCCGTACGTCAATATCTGGATCGTCGCGCGCGGCATCAACATCGGTCTCAATACGCGACTCTATTTCTCCGACGAAGAAGCCGCGAATGCCGCCGACCCCGTGCTCAACCTGGTCGAGCCGCCGGTGCGGCGCGCGACGCTGATCGCCACGCGCGGTGAGCGCGCCGGCAAGGTCGTGTACTCCTTCACGATCAATCTGCAGGGGGCGGAGGAGACGGTGTTCTTCGACGTCTGACGATCCGCCGATCGCCCCGCAGGATCATTCCACCTGGTCGCCTCGATTGATCGATCCGCGCGTGGTGGCTTGCGGTGGTTGCTGGCGCATCTCGCGCGATCCCGGCCGCTCGGCCGGGGCGCGCCCCACTCTTGGCTTCAGCTCCGTCAAATCGATGAAGACGTCGGCCTGCCGGCGCAGTTCGTCGGCCACCATGGGAGGCTGGCTCGCAAGCGTGGAGACGACCGTCACGCGGACGCCCCGGCGTTGCACGGCTTCCACCAGTGAACGAAAATCCCCATCGCCCGAGAACAGCACGATCTGATTGACGTGCTCGGCGAGTTCCATGGCATTCACGGCGAGTTCCACATCCATGCTGCCCCTCATCTTGCGGCGGCCGGTCGTGGCGTCAACGAACTCCTTGGCGAGCTTGGTGACGACGGTGTACCCGTTATAGTCGAGCCAATCGATCAATGGGCGGATTGACGAGTATTCCTGATCCTCGCTCACGGTCGTGTAGTAGAAGGCTCGCAGCAACGTACCTCGGCCGTGAAATTCGCCGAGCAGGCGCCTGTAGTCGATATCGAAACCGAGCGCCTTGGTGGCGGCATAGAGATTGGGGCCATCGATGAAGACCGCAATCTTCTCAAGCGAAGACATTATGCACTAATCCCCAGTTCCGCATTGAAGCCGGCAGGTTCAGCCGCCAGGGCTGTGTGCCGGCCGGAAAACGCCGAAGTCGCCGATGGCCCGCGGAAAAAAGGCGGCGCGGACGGCCGGAGGGGGGGCCGTCCCGCGCCAGTTAAGGGAGGTTGCTGCTATCAGCGCCAGGATTCCGAATGTAGTCACGTTAAGGCGTGCACATGCCACGCTCAATTGTACGGAGGTAAACGGCGCGTATCCAAAGGGTTGGATGCTCTATACGAAGGTAAGTGGCGCGCTGGTTCGGATCTCGACAGCCCGGCGCGATCACGAATGGCCTCAAGCTTCGCCGCCATGGAGTTGGGCGCGAAAGGCGCGCGGCGACAGGCCCGTGGCCGCGGCATAGACGCGGCTGAAATAGGCGGGATCCTCGAAGCCGAGCGCGTAGGCGATCGTCGAGACCGGCAAATTGGTGTAGACGAGGTTGCGACGCGCCTCGCGGATCAGCCGGTTGAGGATCAGGTGCGAGGCGGTGTCGCCGGTCGCCGCCCGCGTCAGCCGGTTGAGATGGGTCGGCGTGATCGACAGCGCGCCTGCATAGTCCGCAACGCTCCAGCGTTCCAGATGATGCTGTTCCAGCAGCGCCTCGAAGCGGCGGAACAGCCCGCTTTCCGCCGTGCCGTTGCCGCCGCTCTCGCTGGTGAGCGCGCGGGCCACCAGCCCGATCATGGCCGCCGACAGTGCACGCAGCACGTGCGCGCGGCCGAAATCGCGTGCGGCGTGCTCGGCGAAGATCTGCTTCATGGTGGTGCGGATCTGCGGCGTGCCGCGCACCACGGCCGATCGGGACAGGGTGCCGCGCAGTCCTTCCGAGGCAAGCAGTGCCTCGTCCAGAATTTCCGCAGCGATGGTCAGCACCCAGCCTTGGGTATCGGGCTCGAAGCGGAAGCCGTGGACATGGCCGACCGGCACATTGACGACCTGCATCGGCCGGAGCGGCACCACGCGCCCGTCGAGCGTCGCCTCGCCACCGCCGCGCTCGATCAGCAGCACCTGGTGCAGCCGGGCATGGCGGTGCACGGCCAGCGTCCAGTCGTGCAGCACCGAGCGCGACGCGATCGTCTCGCAATGCACGACGTCGGGCAGATCGCCGGACTCGCCGAAGAGGTTGTAGACCCGGATTGCCGGGGCTGAGGCTGCGGTTCTCATGTTCGAATAGTACAAGACAAAGACGAAACCCTCCATCGGTTTGCGGCGCCCCATCTGCAAAAAACGCGGCGACGGGAGGACGTAAAAATGAAAGTTCAGGTCTGCATCATCGGCGGTGGGCCGTCCGGGCTGCTGTTGTCCCAGCTTCTGCACCTGAAGGGCATCGATACGGTCGTGCTGGAGAAATACAGCCGCGACCACGTGCTCGCCCGCATCCGTGCCGGCGTGCTCGAGCACGGCTTCGCCAGGTTGATGCGCGAGGCGCAGTGCGGCGAGCGGATGGACCGCGAGGGCGAGATCCACAACGGTTTCGAGATCGCGCATGACGGCGTGCTCTCCCATATCGACCTGCACAAGCATTCCGGCGGCAATTCGGTGCTGGTCTACGGCCAGACCGAGCTGACGCGCGACCTCTACGAGGCGCGCGATCGCCTCGACGGCAAGGTCGTGCACAACGCCGAGGACGTGACGCCGCACGATCTGACGTCGGACCGGCCCTACGTGACCTATCGATCAAACGACGAGATCGTCCGCATCGATTGCGATTACGTCGTTGGCGCCGACGGCTTTCACGGCGTCAGCCGCAGGTCCATCCCGAAGGACGTGCTGCGCGAATACGAGAAGGTCTATCCATTCGGCTGGCTCGGCGTGCTGTCGCGCACGAAACCGGTGTCGCCCGAGCTGATCTATGTGAAGCATGAACGCGGCTTTGCGCTCTGCTCGCTGCGCTCACAAGTGCTGAGCCGCTACTACGTCCAGGTGCCGTTGACCGACAAGGTGGAGGACTGGAGCGACGATGCATTCTGGACGGAGCTGAAGCGCCGTCTGCCGGACGAGGTCGCCGGCCGCCTGATTACCGGGCCCTCGATCGAGAAGAGCATCGCGCCCTTGCGCAGCTTCGTCGCCGAGCCGATGAGCTACGGCCGCCTGTTCCTCGCCGGCGATGCCGCCCACATCGTGCCGCCGACCGGCGCGCGCGGGCTCAACAGCGCGGCGTCCGACATCTACTATCTCTACCACGCCATGCTTGCGCATTATCAGCACGGCGACGATTCCGGCCTTGCGGGCTATTCCGCCAAGGCGCTTGCGCGGATATGGAAAGCGCAGCGTTTTTCGTGGTGGATGACGATGCTGCTGCATCGTTTTCCCGACCGTTCCGAATACGAGGACCGGCTTCAGCAGACGGAGCTCGAGTACCTGCTCTCGTCCGAGACGGCGCAGCGGCTGCTCGCGGAGAATTACGTGGGTCTGCCGTTTTAGCGACGGTTTGTGACCGCTCAGCTGACGTTGCCGCTCCAAAGGGGAGCTCTCCTCGCGGCACGAGGCGAGTTCGCCCGTCAGGCCGGTTCCCTTTCAATAAGTGGTGACGGACGCCGAAATGCTCTGTTGCCTTGTGCGATAGTTCCTACCTCCTCAACCGAACAGGAGGGCGCAGCGATGACGAATACAGCGCTTGTGGTCGGCGCCAGCGGTATTGTCGGCAGCAATCTCGCCCGCCATCTCAGCGATCGCGGCTGGCAGGTGCTTGGGCTCGCAAGGCGCCCGCCAAGCGGCCTCGATGGTGTTCGTCCCATCGCGGCCGATTTGCAGGATCCGGCCTCGCTTCGCGACATCCTGGCGAGCCTTCGTCCCACTCACGTGTTTCTCGCCACATGGCTACGTCAGCCGACCGAGGCGGAAAATATCCGCGTTAACGCTGCGATGGTGCGCAACGTGTTGGGAGCACTTTCCGGCGCAGATACGCTTTCTCATGTCGCGCTGGTCACCGGGCTAAAGCATTACCTGGGACCGTTCGAGTCCTACGGTAAAGGCAGGCTGCCCGCGACGCCATTCCGCGAGGAGCAACCGCGGCTCGATGTCGAGAACTTCTACTACGCTCAGGAGGACGAACTATTCGATGCGGCCAGGCGCGGTGGTTTCAGCTGGAGCATTCACCGCCCGCACACGATCATCGGCTATGCGATAGGCAACGCCATGAACATGGGAACGACGCTTGCCGTCTACGCGACGATCTGTCGAGAAACGGGGCGGCCATTTCTCTTTCCAGGCTCGGCGATGCAATGGACCGGCCTGACGGATATGACGGATGCCAGATTGCTGGCGCGGCACCTGGAATGGGCCGCGACGACGACGGTCGCGCGAGACCAGGCATTCAACGTCGTAAATGGCGATGTCTTCCGATGGAGCTGGATGTGGGCGCGACTGGCCGGCTGGTTCGGGTTGCAGCCTGCGCCCTTTCCAGAGGAAATTTCGCCGCTTGAGCGTCAGCTTGCCGATTCAGGTCGTATATGGGCTGATATCGCGCTCAAGTATGATCTCGTCGAAAGAGACCTCTCCGTCCTTTCGTCGGCATGGCACACCGATGCCGACTTGGGCCGACCTATCGAAGTCGTCACCGATATGAGCAAGAGCCGTAAGCTCGGTTTCCCTGAATATCAGGCGACGGACGACAGTTTTTTCGATCTCTTCAGCAGGTTGCGTGCCGCGAACGTCATTCCTTGAGCCTTCTGACGAAGAGTAAACAACCGCTACTTTCCTTCCAGCGTATTGACCGGCGTCCACTCTGGCGATGGTGGATTTGCGGCGAGGGCTTTTGCGCGCTTGGCGAACAGCGCCGACGCCGGGTCGATCTTCGCGACGCCGTCGAACGCCTCGGCCGCCTTCGAAAACTCCCTTGCCCGCCAGCACGCCAGCCCCTCCGCATACGCTGTGGCCACCTTCGTCTGCTCGGCGCCCTCCGCGCCCTTGTCCGCGAGCGGCTCGAACACCTGGATCGCCTCGCCGCGGCCGAGCACCCTGATCGCATCGAGCTCACGCCAGGCGAAAGTGTCGCCGGTCTGCGCCATCGTCGTTTCCGAGGCCATGATGGCGGTGCCGTAATATTTGTTGGCGCCCTCGAGGCGCGAGGCGACGTTCACGGTGTCGCTCATCACGGTGTAGTTGAAGCGGCGGCGCGAGCCGATGTTGCCGACCACGGCTTCGCCGCTGTTGAGCCCGATGCGGTGCGACAGGCCATGGCCTGCGAAGGCGGGATTGCTGACGTTCAATTCCGCGAGCTTCTCGTGGCACTTCAGCGCGGCGTGAACCGCGTTGCGCGCGTGCGCGGGATCGTCGGCCGGCGCGCCAAACATCGCGACGATGGAATCTCCGATATATTTGTCGACATAGCCGCCATGGCTCTCGATGATGTCGGTCATGGCCGAGAGATATTCGTTCATCAGCGTCACCAGTTCGCCCGGCGTCATCGTCTCGGCGATCGAGGAGAAGCCGCTGAGGTCGGAGAAGAACATGGTGACGTTGCGCATCTCGCCGCCGAGCGCCGGCATCTTGCCGGAGGCGACCATGGTGTTGATCACTTCGGGCGCCAGATAGAAGGCAAAGCTCTGGCGCAGGAAGCGCTCGTCGCGATCGGCGAGCACGAAGCGGTAGCCGATCATCATCGCGAGGGCGGCAAGACTTGCGAGCGCAGGCTCGGTCGGCGGCAGCGCCAGCGCGTGCACGAACGCGGCGACGGCGACGGCTGTGTAAGCGGCAGTGAGGCCGAGCCATGCGATCATCGCGCCGCCCGGTGCGAGCATGGAGGCCGCGCAGGCGATGATCGCCGCGAACACGATCGCAAGAACGGTCCGCATGGGAAAGCCGAGCTCGGTCACGGCGTCGCGCTCGATCAGGTTTCGCACGACGGTGGCGTGCACGAAGACGCCGGCGATATCGCTCCGGGCCTTCTGTGCGGTGCTTGCCGGGGCGGGCAGGGCACAGCGCGCGGCCGGCGCCCCGTCATATCCGCCCGCAAGGCGCATCGAGGTGAGCTTGCGGTCCTCGAAGTTCAGGGCGGTGCCGAGCAGCACGACCTTACCGTCGAAGGCGTGGCGGAAGAAATCGCGGTCGCCTTTTTCGACGCAGGCGCGCAGATCGGCGAAGGAATAGGTCGGAACGTCGCGGCCCATTCCGCGGAAGTTGAGCGTCAGCGTGTTCGGCACCGCGCTCGGGACCGAATAGCCGGATAGCTCGGTCGCACCGGACGGCGCAATCGCGGGCTTTCCGCCGAGCGCGCGCGCGGCGAGCTCGACTGCCATCGCGGGGGCCGGCTTGCCGTCGATGGAGAAGCTGAGTGGCATTCGCCGGATGACATCGTCCGCGTCGGTATGGACATTGAGCGCGCGGATGTTGGTGCGCACCGCCAATTGTTGCGCACGATACGGCCTCTCCGGATGGTCGTTGCTGAGGATCTCGCCGAGCACGAGCTTGTCGCCGTCGGAGAGTTGCCGCAACGCTATCAGGTAATCCCGGTCAAACCCTCTCATGCGCGCGCCGAGCGGCACCTCGCCGAAGGGGATTTCCGACTGCTCGATCGAGCTTGGAAAGATGACGTCGAAGCCGATCACCTTGGCGCCACCGTCGGTGATGCCGGTGAGCACACGGCCGATCTCGCGTGTCCAGGTCTGCGTCGGCGATCCCTTGAAGGGTGGGGTGTCGTAGGTCTCGCCGTCGATGGCCACGACGACGACCGGCGAATCGGCGGGATCGCGGCGATCGCCGACGAGCTTCCAGCGCAGCGCCGTGAGGATATCGAGCGAGAGACCTTGCAGCGTCTGAAGCGGCGGGGACGTGAAGACCGCGCCCGCAACCAGCGCAATCAGGATCGCCGCAACGATGTCCCGTCCCCCGATCCGTCGCATCGCCCCGTCGCAGACCGCCTATTCGAGCCGCAGCAGCCGGCCGACGATCGGCGTCGGCGATGACGTGGCGCTGGCATCGACCTGGAAAGCGTAGCGCTTGGCGCCGAGGATGGCGAGATAGCTGCCGCCCGGGGTCAGTGTCTTTCCGGCTTTGGCAAAGTCATAAAACTTGCCACCGACCATGATCTCGCTCTTGAGCGGCACGCTGATCGTGGGCTCCTTGCCGTCGGTGCGTTCGATCACCAGCGTGCTGCCGCTCTTGGCCTGTATCAGCGGGGCGACGCCATAGAGCGTCGGCAGCTTGGCCGGCGGCGCTCCCTTGGCGTCCGATCGCATGGTGCGGAAGGTCGTTGCGGCGCTCTGGTTGGCCTCGCGCTCGGACAGTTTTGCTGCATTGGTATCGCAGGGCACCTTCTCGCGCTTGACCTCGCCGAGTTGCACGGTGCTCTGCTCGGCGCCGACCAGGACGACGCCTTCGCTGATGATCTCGCGCTGGCAGGATTTGAGGTAGCTGAGCGTGATGCTGGCCTTGGGCCCGAGCTTGATGATCTTGCCGGGCGCCACATAGTCCATGAACGCGATGCCGTCGACCTTGCCCTGGACGTCCTCGACGATCGCGGCCGGGGTCTCCGCCAAAGCGGGGGCCGCAAGACAGAACGCGCCGACACCAGCGCCGATCAGGCTTCTCATGGGAGTTCTCATCCAATTCGACCGATATATCGCCGGTCCCCGTCTTGGTCCGATGCTTAGCAGCGGCGCGTCCAGACAAATGTGACCGGAATCACTCTTGGTTGTTGGTGCACTCTAGCAGGAACAGGTTCAAACCTGCGACCGGAGAAAAGCGAAGCCGCAGCAAGCTATTTGCCGGATGGATCATGTCAGGCGGCCGGGACGGGCTCAGGCAACCGGTCCTCGACCGCAGGGCTCTCTGCCGCACACTCTATAATAGGCGCGAGAGGGGCTTCGGTCTTCTGATACGGCGTCGCCTGCTGACCGGCGGCGATTTCCACGACCTCGTCCCAGCGCGACAGGAAGGCCTCGACGCAGGCCGGGTCGAACTGCCGGCCCTGGTTCTCGACCAGATAGTCGCGCGCCACGTCGAGCGGCATCGGCTCTTTATATGGCCGGCGCGTCGTCAGGGCGTCGAAGACGTCGGCGACCGCGACGACGCGCGCGGCGACCGGGATCTCGTCTGCCTGAAGGCCGTTCGGATAGCCCGCGCCGTCCCAACGCTCGTGATGGCCTGCGGCAATTTGCGCACCGAGCTGGATCAGCTCGCAGCTGGAGTCCGCCAGAATCTTTTCGCCGATCGTCGCATGGGTGCGGATCACCGCCATCTCTTCGTCGGTGAGCCTGCCGGGCTTGAGGAGGATATGGTCGGGGATGGCGACCTTGCCGACGTCGTGCAGGGGCGCGGCCAGATAGATGTCGCGGCAGAGCCGGGGCGGCAGGCCGAGCTGCTCGGCGATGATGCGGCTGTAGCGGGCGACCCGCAGCGTGTGCTCGCCGGTGTCGTTGTCGCGGTATTCGACCGCGAGCGCGAGCCGCAAGATGATCTCCTCCTCGCGCTCGCCGAGCTTCTGGGTCGCGGCCGCGACCGCGCTCGCGAGATCCGCGGCCCGGTCGTTCTGCTTGCGCACGGCTGCACCAAGGCGCACCAAATTGCGCAGGCGCACCGTCATCTCCACGCTCTGTGGCTGTTTCGGTAAGAAATCGGTTGCACCAGCCTGCAGCGCTTCCATCTTGACGTCATCGGTCTGTCGCGACGTGATCATCGCGATCGGGATGTCGGCGCAGCCGGGCAGGGTGCGGAAGGCGCGGATGAAGCTGATGCCGTCCATATGCGGCATCTCGTAGTCGACCAGCACGAGGTCGAAGACGCGCTCGCGCGCGCAAGCCAGCGCCTCGACGGGATCGAGGAAAGTCGTGGCCTCGACCAGGCCTTCGGCTTCGATATGACGTTTCAGGAAATTGAGGACAGAGCGGCTGTCATCAACGAGAAGCGCTTGGGTCAGCATCGGCGGCCGGTCTCGTTCGGATGCGAGGCGTGACCTCCACGAATAGTCTTTGCGATTTAACGCGGAGCAAACGCCCGGGCTGCGGCGAACTGACTCAAGACTGCGCACAGCGCATGCGAATTGAGCGAACCATGCACGCCTGCATGCATACGCGAAGTTCTTCGGTTTGTGACCCGTAGTTGTACGGTGATGCCTATTAGGGGTTTGCACACTCTCCCAAGCGAATAGTCGTCGCGCGAGATTCGCGTCATGCGTGCAGCGAATCCCGAGGAAATCTGGGGGACGAATGCCGTCTGACGTCACTGAGCCGAAGTGGTCCCTACGGCTGCCTGCAGATTGCAGCATCGCTGCGATCCGCAGTGTCTATGACCTGATCCGCGAAGCTTTCGGCCGGCAGGATCGGCTCGAGATCGATTGTTCGAGCGTCGACAAGGCCGACGTAACCTCGATCCAGCTTCTGCTGTCGACCGCCAAGACGGGCGAGGCCCAAGGCCGCCCGGTGGTGCTCACATCGTTCTCCCAGTCTCTGCGCAACACCCTTCGCCGCGCCGGCTTCGCCAGCGATGCGATGATCGATCAGCACTTCCCGCAAAAGAAAGATGGCACCTGATGGCCACGATTCTCACGGTCGACGATTCCCCCAGCATCCGTCAGATGATCAAGGTCGTGCTCGAGCCGGCCGGTCACAACGTGATCGAGGCCGGCGACGGCGCACAAGGGCTCGCCAAGGCGCAGGCCGGCAAGCTCGACCTCGTCATCACCGACCTCAATATGCCCGTCATGAACGGGCTGGAGCTGATCCGGGCGCTGCGCAAGCTGCCGAGCGCGGTCGGCATGCCCATCGTGTTTCTGACCACCGAATCCAACGACACGGTGAAGCAGGAAGCCAAGAGCGCCGGCGCCACCGGCTGGATTACCAAGCCGTTCAAGCCGGAGCAGCTGCTCGCCGTGGTCGGCAAGCTGGTGCGTGCATGAACGCGATGGACCCGACAGAGGTCTTTCGCCAGGAAGCCAGCGAACTGTTCGAGGTCCTGGAAGGGGCCCTGCTCGACCTCGGCCAGCGTCCCGACGACCGCGAGCTGGTCGATTCCGCCTTCCGCGCCCTGCATACGATCAAGGGCTCGGGCGCCATGTTCGGCTTCGACAAGGTCGCCTCCTTTACCCACGAATTCGAGACCGCGTTCGACCGCGTCCGCAAGGGCGAGATCAAGCCGACGCAGGAGCTGATCTCGGTCGCGCTTGCGGCCAAGGACTATATCCGCGCGCTGATCGAGGATCCGCAGTCGACCGACGACATCATCGGCGAGGCCATCCTCGACGACCTCAAGCGCTTCGTGTTTCCCGACCAGTCCGCCGCGCCCGTCGCCGAAATCGCCGAAGCGCCGCCGCTGGCCCCCGGTGAAAGCAAGCAGGCCGGCTGGCACCTGTATCTGGAATTTGAATCCCACATCCTGCGCAACGGCTCGAACCCGCTCGATCTGCTGGAAGACCTTTGCAAGCTCGGCCCGTGCTTCGTCGTGCCCGTGACCGACGGCATCCCGTTCCTCGACGAGATGGAGCCGGAAGACTGCTATCTGAAGTGGGACGTCAAGCTGCACGCCGCCTGCGACAAGGACGCGATCGACGACGTATTCATGTTCGTCCAGGACGAGATGAAGCTGACCCTCTCGCCGCTTGAGCAGGTCGAAGCCCCCGCGCCGCTGCCGCTGTTCCAGCTCCTCGACGAGGAGCCGGCTCCTGTGGCCGAGATGGCCGCGCCGGCGGTCGAGGCTGTTGTTGCGCCTGTCGCCGCGCAGCCCGTCGCAAAGGCGGAGCCGAAGCCGGAAGCCAAGCCTGAATCCAAGTCCGAACCGAAACCCGAGGCCAAGCGTGACGATCGCGGCATCGCCACCGTCCGCGTCCAGGCCGAGCGTCTCGACGAGTTGATGGACCGGGTCGGCGAACTCGTCATCGCCCAGGCGCGGCTGACGCAGCTCGCCTCGTCCGGTTCGGATCTCTCGATCAAGATGATCGCAGAGGAAATCGAGCGCCTCGCCTCCTCCCTGCGCGACACCACGATGGGCGCGCGCATGGTACCGATCGGCTCGCTGTTCGGTCGCTTCCGCCGCCTGGTGCACGATTTGTCGCGCGACCTGTCGAAGCCGGTCGAATTCGTCACCACGGGCGAGGATACCGAACTCGACAAGACCATGATCGAGTGCCTGGCCGATCCGCTGGTGCACCTAATCCGCAACGCCATCGACCATGGCATCGAAGACACCGCGACCCGCTCCGCCAACGGCAAGACGGAGCAGGGCCGGATCGAACTCGCCGCCGTTCATTCCGGTGCGCAGGTGCTCGTCACCGTGAAGGACAATGGCGGCGGCCTCAACACCGCGCGCATTCGCGCGAAAGCGGAAGAGCAGGGGCTGATCGCCTCCGGCGCCGTGCTGACCGATCACGAGATCCACCAGTTCCTGTTCCACCCGGGCTTCTCGACCGCGCAGACCATCTCGGCGCTGTCGGGCCGCGGCGTCGGCATGGACGTCGTCAAGCGCACCATCGAGAACATGCGCGGCACGATCGATCTGTCGACCCGGCCGGGCCAGGGCACCACGGTGACGCTGCGCCTGCCGCTGACGCTTGCGATCATCGAGGGTCTTTTGATCCGTGTCGGCGAGGGCCGCTACATCATTCCGTTGTCGGCCGTGGAGGAATGCATCGAGCTGACCGCCGAGGACGAGCGCTCCCGCGGCCGCAACTTCCTCAACGTGCGAGGCAATCTCGTGCCCTTCCTCAGGCTGCGCGAAATCATGACTGCGTCGGGTACGCCCGACCGGCACCAGAAGACGATCATCATCTCGACCGGTGAGACGCACGTCGGTCTTGTCGCGGACCAGATCATCGGCAACCACCAGACCGTGATCAAGTCGCTCTCCAAGCTGCACTCCGACGTCACGATCTTCTCCGGCGCGACGATTTTGGGTGACGGCACGGCGGCGCTGATCCTCGATGTCGCGCAGCTCGTCACGCTGGCGCAGTCGAAGGTCGAGAAACAGCATATCAGCGAGGCGGCCTGATGAACGATGGTTTGACGGGCGAGCATCACGCCGACGCGATGCAGGTCGTAATGATCGGCCTCGGCGAGGAGAAGTTCGCGCTCGACGCAGGCCTCGTGCGCGAGATCATCGATCCCGTGCCGGTGACCAAGGTGGCGGGCGCGCGGGCCTTCGTTCCGAGCGTCATCAACGTGCGCGGCAACGTCATTCCGCTTGCGGACCTGCGCATCCGCTTCGGCATGCCGCAGCTCGACAATTCGGCCGACACGCGCATCGTCGTCATCGAGCTCACGCTCGACGGCGAGCCGGTCCTGGTCGGCGTCACTGCCGACAAGGTCTACGAGGTCACCGAGATATCGCAGGCCGACGTGCAGCAGACGCCGCGCGTCGGCATGCACTGGAAGCCGGAATTCATCCGTTTCATCGCCAAGTGGCGAGAAGAGTTTGTCATCGTTCCCAACATGGAACGCATCCTGAATTGAAATGAGGTCTCGGGGCGAGACTGGGGTAGGGGCTGGAAATGAGATTCACGGTCAAGGCAAAGCTTGCCATCGCGTTCGGTGTGGTCCTGTTGCTGTCGATGGCGGCGGGCGGCCTCGCTTATGTGAAACTGAGCGAGATGATCGACACCGCCGACAGTCTGGTGTCGCGTGCCAACCGGATGGACCGTGCGGCGGAGATCGAGAAGGGTATCCTGCTTCAGGTTCGCGCCGAGAAGAACCTCATTCTCGCGCCTGAAGGCGAGGCGGATCGTTTTATCGCCGAAATCGCCAAGCAGCGCGAGACGCTCTCGAAGTTGAAGGAAGAGATCCAGGCCGCGGCTTCCCCCGAAGGCAAGAAACTCATGGAGAATTTCGGCGTCGCGTATGCGCGGATGAACGCCGTTCAGGACGACGCCCTCAAGACCGCCCGGACCGACAAGGCGAAAGCCGCCGAGCGCTCCATGACCGAGGTCCGCAAGGCGGTCGCCGAGGCCATGGAAGCCGCCAACGTCTACGTCACCAACGTCAAGAAGAACATGGCCGCTCAGGCGGCCCAGGCTCACGAGGACGGCAACCGGGCCCAGCTCCTACTGATCTCGGCCGTGCTGGCTTCGCTTGTCATCGGCCTGATCGCCGCGATCTGGATTTCCTTGAGCATCTCCCGCGGTCTCGGCCGCGCCGTCGGGCTCGCCGGCGCGGTTGCCGATGGCGATCTCAGCCAGTCGATCAAGGTCACAAGCAACGACGAGATCGGCGATCTCGTTACCTCGCTGAACTCCATGGTCGAGAAGCTCAAGCAGATCGTCGCCGAAGCACTCACCGCGGCGCAGAACGTCTCGGCCGGCAGCCAGGAGCTTTCGGCCAGTGCCGAGCAGCTGTCGCAGGGCGCGACCGAACAGGCCTCGTCGGCCGAGGAAGCCTCGTCCTCGATGGAGGAGATGGCCTCGAACGTAAAGCAGAATGCCGACAACGCCAACCAGACCGAGAAGATCGCCGCGCAGTCGGCCAAGGACGCGGAAGCCAGCGGCGTCGCCGTGGGGCGTGCCGTCAATGCGATGCAAACCATCGCCGAGAAGATCACGATCGTGCAGGAGATCGCGCGCCAGACCGACCTGCTTGCCCTCAACGCCGCGGTCGAGGCCGCGCGCGCCGGTGAGCATGGCAAGGGCTTTGCGGTGGTCGCGTCCGAAGTGCGCAAGCTCGCCGAACGCAGCCAGGCGGCAGCGGCGGACATCGGCACGCTGTCGACGGAAACCGTGAAGGTCGCGCGGGAAGCCGGCGACATGCTGTCCAAGCTCGTGCCCGACATCAAGAAGACCGCCGAGCTGGTCCAGGAGATCACGGCGGCCTGCCGCGAGCAGGACGTTGGCTCGGCCCAGATCAACCAGGCGATCCAGCAGCTCGACAAGGTCGGCCAGCAGAACGCCAGCGCCTCCGAGCAGGTGTCCTCTACCTCCGAGGAGCTCGCCTCGCAGGCCGAGCAGCTTCAGTCCACCATCTCGTTCTTCCGCATCGAGCATGCCGGCCGCGGCGAGGCTGCCGCGCCCGCGCCGATCGACCGCGCCGTCACCCAGCTCCGCGCCAAGGCCGCGCACATGGCGGCAGCGGACCGCGGCGTCAAGAAGCCCGCGCCCGCCCGCAAGCCGGCGCGCGCGATGAAGGTCGCCAATGGCGGCGGCTTCGCCTTCGACATGCATGACGGCGAAGACGACCGCGACGCCGAATTCCAGCGCTGACCGCAACTTGAAAACAATCTGACCCTGGACCGTACCATGGCCGCAACCTCGCAATATCTGACGCTCGGGCTCGCCGGCGAGACGTTCGGCATCAGCATCCGCAATGTCCGGGAAATTCTCGACATGCGGCCGATCTCACGGCTGCCGCATGCGCCGAATTTCCTGCTCGGCATGATCGACGTGCGCGGCAGCGGCTATCCCATCGTCGACCTCCGCACCAAGCTCGGCCTGCCGGCCGTGGAAGCGACTGAAGCGACCCGCATCATCATCCTCGACGTGCCGATGAAGGATCGCCTGGTCGGCGTCGGCTTTGTGGCCGATTGCGTGTTCGAGGTCACCGATATCGACGAGCAGGCGATCGAGCCCATCCCCGAGGTCGGCGGCAAATGGCAGTCCGACTATGCCGCCGGGATCGGCCGCAAGGGCGAGAAATTCGTCGTCATCTTCGATCTCGCCAAGCTGATGGCGAACGACGAGATCCCGGAAGGGCGCGATACCTCTCGCGCCGCCTGAATTTGCAAGCGTGAAGCGTGGTCAAGCGTAAGCACCCCAATTCGAACCAACGAGACTGACATGAGATTCACCGTCAAAGCCAAGCTTGCCAGCGCCTTCGGCGTCGTCATCCTGCTGTCCATGATCGCCGGTGCGGTCGGCTATATGAAGCTGGCGGACATGGTCAGCACCACCGAGCTTCTGGTCAGCCGTGCGGGCCGGATGGAAAAGGCCGCGGAGCTGAAGGAAGGCATCCTGTTCCTTGTGCGCGCGGAGAAGAACGCGATTCTCGCAGCGTCCGATGCAGAGCACGAGCAGTTCCAGGCCGACCTCATCAAGAACCGCGATGCGATCACCAAGTCGAAGGACGAGATCTACGCGGCTGCCAGCGAAAGCGGCAAGAAGCTGATGGAGGTCTTCAACGTCGCTTTCGCCAAGCTCAACGCCTATCAGGACGAGACGGTCCGGCTCGCGAAGACCGACAAGCCAAAGGCCCTGGACCGCTCCATGCATGATGGCCGCAAGGTCGTTGCGGACGCGATCGAAGCGGCCGATGTCTACATCAAGAATGTCAAGAAGAACATGGCTGAGCAGGCCGAGCAGTCAAAGCAGGACGGTGCGCGCGCCGAGATGCTGCTGATGAGCCTGGTCATTGCCTCGCTCCTGATCGCCGCGGTCGCGGCGACCTGGATTGCGCTGAACATCAGCCGTGCGCTGGCGCAGGCGGTGGGCCTCGCTGATGCGGTGGCGATCGGCGATCTCAGCCACAAGATCGAGTCCTCCAGCAATGACGAGATCGGAGATCTCATCAAGTCGCTGAACGCGATGACGGTCAACCTCAACGCGACGGCGGCGCTCGCCAACCAGATCGCGCAGGGCGATCTCATGGTCGAGGCCAAACCGCTGTCGGACAAGGATACGCTCGGCCTCGCGCTCGAGCGCATGGTGGAGAAGCTTCGCCAGATCGTGTCGGAAGCCCTGACCGCGGCGCAGAACGTCTCCGCCGGCAGCCAGGAGCTCTCGGCCAGTGCCGAGCAGCTCTCGCAGGGCGCGACCGAGCAGGCCTCGTCCGCCGAGGAAGCCTCCTCCTCGATGGAAGAGATGGCCTCGAACGTGAAGCAGAACGCCGACAACGCCAACCAGACCGAGAAGATCGCCGCGCAGTCCGCCAAGGATGCCGAGGCCAGCGGCGCCGCGGTCGGCCGCGCCGTCAACGCGATGCAGACCATCGCAGAGAAGATCACGATCGTGCAGGAGATCGCGCGCCAGACCGACCTGCTCGCGCTCAACGCCGCGGTCGAGGCCGCGCGCGCCGGCGAGCACGGCAAGGGCTTTGCCGTGGTTGCGTCCGAAGTGCGCAAGCTCGCCGAACGCAGCCAGGCGGCCGCCGCCGAGATCGGCACGCTCTCGACTGAAACCGTCAAGGTCGCGCAGGAAGCCGGCAATATGCTCTCCAAGCTCGTCCCTGATATCAAGAGGACGGCAGAGCTCGTCGAGGAAATCACCGCCGCCTGCCGCGAGCAGGACGTCGGCTCGGCCCAGATCAACCAGGCGATCCAGCAGCTCGACAAGGTCGGCCAGCAGAACGCCAGCGCGTCCGAACAGGTCTCCTCGACCTCGGAGGAGCTCGCCTCGCAGGCCGAGCAGCTTCAGTCGACGATCGCCTATTTCCGCATCGAGCAGGGACGCAGCCAGGCCGCTGCGCCGATCGACCGGGCGGTTACCCAGCTCCGCGCCAAGGCGGCGACAATGGCGGCCGTCGAGCGGCCGGCCAAGAAGCCGCAGGCGAGGCCGGCGCGCGCGGTGAAGGCGGCCGGTGGCGGCGGCTTCGCCTTCGACATGAACGACGGCGAGGACGATCGGGACGCCGATTTCCAGCGCTGAGAGCGGTCAAGAGGTCGGCCCATCCTTCACCGGTGGGCCGATCCGCCGTCAGTGATCGTGTAAACGCGTGGGATTCAAGATGGCCCGTTCGGCCCAATATTCAGTGCAGGCGGCCATCGCGGATCGGGGCATTCAGCCATGATGCCCGCCGTGCAGGATACGGTCGTCCATCTGTCCGACCGCCACTTCCGGACCATAGCCGAACTGATCGAGGGCCAGGTCGGCATCAAGCTGCCGCAGGGCAAGCGGCTGATGCTGGAGGGGCGGCTGCACAAGCGCGTGCGCGCGCTGAACTTCTCCGACCTCAACGAGTATGTCGACAACCTGTTCGAGGCCGATCATTTCGACACCGAGCTGACCCATCTCATCGATGTGGTGACGACCAACAAGACCGACTTCTTCCGGGAGCCCCAGCACTTCACCTTCATGAGGGACGTCGCGATCCCGGCCCTGCTCAAGTCGCACGGGCGGAAGAACGCGAACCTGAAGATCTGGAGCTCGGCGAGCTCCACCGGCATGGAAGCCTACACCACCGCCATGGTGCTGGACGACATGACGCGGAACGGCTCGCGGTTTCAGTACCGCATCCTCGGGACCGACATCTCGACCGCGGTGCTGCGACTTGCCAAGTCCGCGATCTACACCCGCGACGTGCTCGCCCCGGTGCCGGAGCCCTTCGTGAAGCGTTATTTCCTGTCGTCGCGGGACAAGTTGCGCGGCGAAGTGCGGGTGGTGCCGGAATTGCGGCGCATGACGCATTTCATGAGGATGAACCTCATGGATAAGTCCTACCCCGTCGACCGGGACGTCGACATCATCTTCTGCCGCAACGTCCTGATCTATTTCGAGCGCGAGACCCAGCGCAAGGTGATCGAGCAATTGTGCAGCCATTTGCGGCCCGGCGGCTATCTTCTGGTCGGTCATTCGGAATCGATGATTCACAGTGCAGTGCCGGGTCTGAAGCAAGTTCAGCCAACCATTTTCAAGGTCTAGCCGGAGCGCAACCAGAATGCCGAGGGAGAAAGTTCGCGTACTGATCGTGGACGATTCGGCGTCGGTGCGCCAAATCCTGCAAACGATCCTCAACGACGATCCTGACATCGAGGTGATGGGGGCGGCCTCCGATCCGTTCGCGGCGGCGCGCCGCCTCCAGAACGAAATCCCCGATGTCATGATCCTCGACCTGGAAATGCCGCGCATGGACGGCATGACCTTCCTGCGCAAGATCATGGCGCAGCGCCCGATCCCGGTGATCATCTGCTCCTCGCTCACCGAGGAAGGCTCCAACGTGATGTTCGAGGCGTTCGAGGCGGGCGCGGTCGACATCGTGCCGAAGCCGAAGATCGACACCCGGCAGGCGCTGCTCGAATGCTCGACGCGGCTGCGCGAGGCCGTGAAATCGGCAGCGCGCGCGCGGGTGCGTCCGCGGGCGGAGCGCCGTATGATCGAGAGGAAGCTGACCGCCGACGCCATCATCCCGCCGCCGGTGCAGGGCAAGGTCCGGCCGACGACTGAGCGCATCGTATGCATCGGCGCATCGACCGGCGGCACCGAAGCGCTCAACGACGTCCTCGAGATGCTGCCGCCGCACTGTCCTCCCATCGTCATCGTCCAGCACATGCCGGCAGGGTTCACCGCGGCCTTCGCCAGGCGTCTCGACAGCGTCTGCCAGGTCCGCGTCAAGGAAGCCGAGGACGGCGAGCCGGTGCTGCCGGGATGCGCCTATATCGCGCCGGGCGCCCGTCACATGCTGCTCCAGCGCATCGGCCTGCGTTACCAGATCGCGATCAAGGACGGCCCGCCGGTGTCGCGGCATCGCCCCTCGGTCGACGTGCTGTTTCGCTCCGCGGCCCAGCATGCCGGCGCCAATGCGCTCGGCGTGATCATGACGGGCATGGGCGACGACGGCGCGCGCGGCATGCTGGAGATGCGCAAGCTCGGCGCCTCGACCCGCGCGCAGGACGAGGAGAGCTGCGTGGTGTTCGGCATGCCCAAGGAAGCCATCGCGCATGGCGGTGTCGAGAAGGTCGTCTCGCTGCATCATATCCCGCGCGAGATCATGCTCTGGTATCAGGCCGGACACGTTGCGGTGGCAGGTTGATTGCGATGTCCGCCATTCCAGCCAACACGCTCACCGAGGCGATCGTCGCGATCGAGGATGTCTCGTCGCGGATCGAGGACGTCTTCGCGCGCGTCGGTCACGAGCTCGGTCGCGGCCACCTCATCTTCAAGGAACTGAACCAGGGCCTCGCGACGCTCTCGGAGGAACTCTCCGGCGCCGAGATCGAGGGCGCGGCCACCGCGCTACAGGAGATCGCCGCGCGGCTCAGCGAGCTGGCAGAGGCGCTGCCGTCCGAGAGCGCGCTGCTTGCGACCATCGGCACCAGCACGGCGGAGGCGTCCGCGCTGCTCAAGCCGCTGTTCAAGCATATCCAGATGATCACCATCATCGCGCGCAGCGCGCGGATCGAGGCGGCCTCGCTGGATGGCGATCGCGAGGGCTTTCTCGCCTTCACGCAGGAAGCCTACGATCTCGGCAAGGCGGTACAAGGTTCGATCGAGAGCTGCGCGCGGGACCAGCAGCGCCTGTCGGAGGCCGTTGCTACTGCCGCCGGTCGGCAGAAGGAGTTCGAGAGCCGTTATCGGAATCAATTGGTGTCGGAGAGCGCCGAGCTCGGCGCAGCCTATTCCGGATTGCGCGGCCAGCGCCGCGACAGCAGCCAGCTCGCCGACCTCGCGAGCACCAGCACCAGGAAGATCGCCGAGGCGGTTGGCGGCGCGATCATTTCCTTGCAGGCCGGCGACAGCACGCGCCAGCGCCTCGAACATGTCTGTCATGGCCTCGGCCAAGTGTCGGAAGCTGTGCCGGGCCTCGTTCCCGAACGGGGTGCGAGCGAGGACGGCGCGCGCGCGATCTGCCAGTTGCAGGCGGCCCTGCTCAGGGACGCCCAGCGCGAATTCGGCGGCGATATCGGCCAGATCGTTCGCGCGCTCACCGCCATCCTGCACGATGCGGGCAGTGTCGTCGGCCATGGCCGCACGCTGTTCGGCGGCGCGGATGGCGGCTCGTCATCGTTCCTGGCGCGCATCAAGCAGGCACTGGCACATGCCTCGACCCTGATCGCCACCTGCGAGAGCGCCGGCCGCTCGGTCGACGAGGCGCTCGCCATCGTCGAGGACACGCTGGCAAAGTTTCGCCAGGCGATCGCCGGGCTCGCCGAGGCCACCGTCGACATCACCCTGATCGGAATGAATGCCGGCCTCAAGGCAAGCCATCTGGGCAGCCGCGGCAGCGCTTTCGTCGTGATCGCCAACGAGCTCAAGGCGACCGCCGACCAGGTCTCTGTGGGCGCGGGGCGCTTGCGGCCCGTGCTCGACGGCATCGAGCGCTCTGCGAACGAGCTGAAGGAGCTCCGCGTCCGGGGCGATCCCACGCAGCTCGCCAAGTTCGAGCCGCAGATCCTCCAGGCGCTGCGCGAGGTCGAGGTCGGCAACGAACGGCTCGGCAAGCTGATGAGCCGGCTCGTCGATGAAGGCGCGGAATTCGAGGGCCTGATGAATTCGGCGCAAGGTCTGATGAGCTCGCTAGGCGAGAGCTCCGCAGCCTTGCCTGCGGTTGCTGCGCGGCTCGAGACCGCGAGCGCCGGCGCGCGGCGGCCGCAGCCGGAGGCGCAGGATCAGGCGATGCTCGATGATCTCTTCGCGCGCTACACGATGGAGCGCGAGCGGGACGTTCACCGGGAATTCCTGCAAACGCTTGGCCTTGCGTCGATCGCCGCCACGCGCCGCGTCGAAGCGGTCGAGACCGCGGATGACGGCATAGAGTTGTTCTGACGTTCGCCGCCGGCGTCGCGCGTCGGCGGCAATTCGACGGATTGGGTTTTCCGAGCATTAACCTTGCCCGAAGGGCTGGCCGTTAGGTCATTGTCGCGCCCCAGAGTTGGTCGCAAATACAGGGCGATCTTCACCTCGGAAAATTCCCCATGCTGAGAGACGGTAAATACGCTGCCTGGTTCAGGACCCCACGAGGTCAGGGCACCGGCATCGTGGATCTGGCCGAGGGCCGGATCTCGGGCCGCGACAGCTTCTTTACTTATGGTGGTTCCTACCGGGTCGATGAGCAGCACTTCTCGGCCGTCCTGACCGTGAACCGGCATGCTGACGGCCCGCTGAGCGTGTTTGGGCCCGATGAGGTCGAGGTCAAACTCTCGGGTGTGTGCAACGGCCTGGTGGCGAGCTGTTCGGGAACGGCCAAGGAAGCACCCGACGTGAAGTTCGAGGCGACGCTGATCTACAGCCAGGAAGATGCGCCGGCAACCGACGCCAAATGCGCGGTCGTGAAGCTCAACGCCGACAAGCTGCCCAAGGGCCTCGACAACCGTTCCCGGCCGCGTCATCCGTTCACGCCGCCCAAGGCGCCTGTGTCGTAGGGTGCGGGCTTTTAGCTTTGCATTGACGCTGTTGTCGCGAAATCACGGCGCGACTGGACTGCGGCAACACTAGTTTTAGAGGTGAAATCTAGGTTGGGGCCCATAACAAAAGGCGGACAGGGACATGCCTCAGATCTGGATGACATATGACGAACTCGCGACCCTCAGCGGCTGCAGCGCTGCCGAGGCCAGGATGCAGGCGCTGCATCTTTCGCTCGATCGCCGCAAGAGCCGCGACGGGAACACCCGCGTGAAGCTGAACCTCGCCTTGATGGCCCGGTTCTTCGAGACCGTTCGCGAAGCCGAATTCGACCTCGATGACGCGATCAGGGCGCTGCGCGATGCCCATCGGCAGATGTCCGGGGTTCTCTCGACCAGTCAGCCGAGCTTGCGGCGCGGAGTGGCGTAAGTTCTCGCGGCGCCGGTGGCCGCCTCAGGACGGCGGCCTCGGCAGGAATGCCAGGATGGTCTGGGCCAGAAGGACGCCGACGGTGCCGCCGGCGGCCTTTTGCAGTACATCGATGAATCGTGGATCACGATCCGGCGTCACGGCCTGCAAGACCTCTAACCCGACTGCGACGGCGACCACGAACGCGCAAGCCAGCTTGACGCCGGTAGCAGGAAGGACAGCAGGAAGCCCAACAGGCCGTAGGCGCTGAAGCGCTCAATCACGACGACCCAGTAGGCCTCCGCGTGGCCCATGAGTGCCGGCCGGCCCGCGAGCTTGGCCAGCGTCGCATAGACGATGAGCACGAGACAGATAACCGCGGCTGCGATGAGATGGTTGCGGCGCATTGCGCCAACATAGCCGGTCGACCGGCTGGCCGCTTTCGAAAGCCAAGAACATCGTTAAGGTTCACAAACCCTCGAGGGCATGAACCAAGGTTCACGGGCGAGCCGCGGAGCTGTGGCTACGGCCCAATCCGCATGCATTCACTTGACGTCAAACGTGGCGGTGCAGTCGCGATCTCACGCGGACGGCGCTGAGTTGGCGAGGGCAGGCATTCATCTGCCAGTTCTTCCGCCTGGTGACCCAAAGCCGGACTGCCAAGAACAGGATGTTGATGCCGAACCAGATCGACATCACGATAAGGAAAGAGCTTGCCATGACGGCTCCGCCTCCCGCTTTCTTTCGAAAGCAATGCGGAGCGCCGCCGAGAGTTCCGCCGTCAGGGGAACGGGCAGGCGATCGCACCTGCCCAAATTCTCGTCATCGACAAACCTGGCCTCCGGTCAAGCACAAAGCAACGCGCCTGACCGCATGACCAAGCCGTTCGCAGGGACCGACGTTCAGCGCCGATTGTAGGACCAGCCCTTGTCGACATTGGTCGGGTAGTGGGCTGCGAAGTACGGATTCTTGAGGCAGTTGCGCGCAGGATCGAAAATCCAGTCGGCGCATTCCCGGTAATTCAGGAATCGGCAATCGAAACCGAAGGCGCACCACGGCGCGCCGTTTGGAAATCCGAACCCCACGGGGACTTGCGCCGACGCTACTGAGGGCAAAGCCAGGAGCAGAGCTACGGCGAGCGCGCGGGACAACATGGTGCATTCCTCCAACAATCTATCAAACTGAGACCGAAGCCGGTCCGGCGACCGTTTTGCGCCGAAAAGGGACGATGTTCAATCTTCATCGTTGGATAGTCTAACATCCGGGTGCGGAGAGATCGAGAGTGCTGAAGCGATCGGCCCATGTCGACTGGCGGCTGCCATTCATCGATCGATGAGGCGGACACACCCGTCCATGACGTGTCGCGCGCGGCCGACGCTAGCCCTTCTTGGCGCCCTTGGATTTGAGCGACAGGCCGAGGCGCAAGGCCATACGCTTGATCGCATCGGGCGAGCGCCCGAGAAGTTTTGCTGCCTCTTCCAGCGAAGTCGAAGACTTGGCCAATTCCATCAGCCGGCGGTCTTCCTTGAACGACCAGGGCCTGCGCGCCATAACCGAAATCATCCTCTCGTCGAGACAAAGACAAAGCCGCCAAGCGGACCCACGTTCGCTCGACGGCTTTGCTTGGGTGGGGCCGGGCCTGGGGGAGCCCGGTGAGAAGATGGATATGCGATCCACTAAGGTTCGCAACAAACAACGCGGATTAAGCTAACTGCTCAACCTTACCGCGATGAAATCGGCGCGTTGCGCTCCGTATAACCACGGAGTTTCGCTAACCAAGATCGATCTGCACGCTGTGATGGTGGGGATCGAGGATGTTCTGCCACCACGTCCGGTTGTCGCAGAACCGGCGCACGGTCTTCGCAAGTCCGCACTCGAAATCCTCGCGGGGGGCGCCTGCCGATATCCGAGACCCGACTTCGCGTCTCGACGCTGCGGCAAGACTCAGCAGCTCCGCCAATCCGCGCGGACTGTTCTGATCAGCATGGAAGAAGTGCCGATCCCCGAGCCGTCGCCGAGCAGCCGTCGAAACAGCGACTGGTCCTGCCGCGTGGTGGTGGTGAGGATTCTCCTGACGTCGGCGAACGTCAGGATGGATCGCAGGCACGGGATCATCGGCTTGCCGAAGACAGGCAGGAGCTGCTCGGACGCCATGCTGGCGATGGAGGCGAGCAGGGAACTTGTTCCCTGCGCGCTCAATGTCCTCCAAGCTCAGGCGGCAATCTCCCCTTGATAATGGATGGCACGGCGTTGCGGCGTCAGCACTTGTGCGCGATTAGGAATTAGATGYTTCGGGATCACGACATTGTTTGCTTCGAAATCACGACGTCGATTCGAGCGATCAACTTGAATTGAATCGGCGCCGGTTGGTCGCAACGGCTTCGAACGAGAAAAAATCCAATCGCGATGCATGCGGCAGCGGTTTGACGAGCAGTATTATGCTTCTCTCGGTTGAGTCGTCACGAGATCGTCGAATTCGTTCGGCTATGGTGCGCGCGCACGAACAAATCAAAATCAACAAAATCAAGAAGACCGAGATGCTTCAAAAGGCGCGAGCGGCACTTCCTCTCACCAAGCTCAGAGAGCGGGCGTTTGAAGGCGCGTTCTTCAGCGTTGCGCTGATCGCGATGGCGGGCTGGGTGTATTTCATCACGCTGTTGCTGGTGCGATTGTTCCTCTGGTTTTTCGGCTGACGCACGAGCCGATCACTTCGCATGCAGGGTGCTGCCCAAAAAATCCCTGGCATGACGAGAAAATCAGCGGCGGTGATCATGATCTCGACACAACTCGAGGATGAGACTGCCAGTATCACTGGAACGAATTACGAATGATGCTGCTCGCGATCCTGGTCTCGCTCCTCGCTGGCTTTGGCGCAGGCTATGCGACACGCGCGCTGCGGCCCCGCGAGCGCGCGGAGCGTCATCCGTTCCACCGTCCCTACAGTCCCACCGCGTTCCGGCAGAACAGTTCATTGGCGAGGGCGCGGCGTGCATTCTGAGGATTTACAACCGGCGTGCGGTTCTCGCGTTGCGGCTCGCATGGCGGTGGAGGGGAGTGAATCATGACGGGATTTCGGGGAGACGCCATGACGAGCCCGACGTACAACGCGCCACGGCGGTATTTCGTCGATGGGGGAGGTCGCCGCGTCCTGATCGGCCTGACGCCCGAGGAGACGTTCGAGTTCGAGCGGCTCGACAGCGAGCAGGCGCAGGTCGCGCCCGATGCCGGCGAGCGGCGCAGGCTCGAGCTCTATGAGAAGCACGAGGGGGCCTGGAGGGCCTGGATGGCGCAAAGCCGCACCGAACGGCGCGAAGGATTCAACCTTTATTAACCATCGCAGGCCCATTTTCTGGTCTGGCGCCTCGAACCGGAAAATGCACGCATGTTTCAGCTCTTCCTGCGGGCCCGCACCCATAACTTCCTGAAAGACCGTTTCGGCGGAGAGCAGGTGTTCCGCGCGCGCTCGCCCGAGCGCGACGCCGAAACCGATCGCACCCGCATCGAAGCCATCATGGTTGCGATCGATGACGCCCTGCATGCGGCGGAGCGCGAGCAGTCAGGTCTCAACCGCCGGGTCGAGGACGTGCTGGCGCGCGCCGCCGTGACGATCGGCAACGGCGACGACGAATACCTCGAGCGCGAGGCGCTCGACAATCACCACCAGGACCTGTTCGACAAGGAAATCCTGAACGGCCAGCGCCGGCTCAAGGAGCTCGGCGCCTCGATCGCCCATTTCAAGTTCCTGAAGGCGGCGATGCTGAGCCGTTTCCCGGACTACCGGCCTCCGGCGAGCCCCACCAACTGACGCCTGGTACGGCGCGCGAGCGAGACCGCTAGATCGCGAGCATGCTGTTGCCCTGAATGGACAGCAGCGTCAGGTTTCCGGTGGCGTAGGCCCCGGTATCGATGTTGGCCCGGTTCTCGAGCAGCTCGGCCTGCTTCACCGGCGTATGGCCGTGCACGACGTATTTGCCGAAGCGCCTATTGCTTTGCAGGAACTCGTCCCTGATCCACAACAGGTCCTGCTCGCGCTGCTCGGAGAGCGGAATTCCCGGACGCACCCCTGCATGGACGAAGAAGAAGTCGCCGCATGTGAAGGTCGGCCGCAACTGGCGCAGGAACGCGATGTGCTCCGGCGGCATCACGGATGTGAGCTCGCGAACCAGATCGGGCAACTCGTCCTTGCCAAGGCCGGGCGCGGCCGATACGCCGTACGACATCAGGGTCTGGAGCCCGCCGAACTGAAACCATTCGGCGGCGCGGGCGGGATCTTCCAGCACCGAGGTGAAATAGGCCTCGTGATTGCCCTTGAGAAAGACGGTGTTGCGGCGGCGGCTGCGGTTGATCAGGAGATCGAGGGTATGACGCGAGTCCGGTCCGCGATCGATGTAGTCGCCGAGGAAGACCTCGATCGCGCGATACGGCCGGCTGTTCGCCATGTCCGCATCGATCACGGCGAACATCTGCTCGAGCAGATGGGCGCAGCCGTGGATATCGCTGATCGCATAGATGCGCACGCCGTTCGGTAGCTTCGGCCGGGGCGAATTTCGGGGCGCAATCATGGACATGGGGTGCAACTCTTTCAAAGAGCTTCGCCCGGGATGTCAATATGCTATCGGCGAATTTGGGTGTCCGAGCAGGTTTTTTTCTACCCCTGCCGGCAAGCCTGCGCCTGCTCGATCATTCACCAGCGTTGCGAATCACCCGTCCCCAAGCTTGCGCGAGGCTGGCCGAGTTGCCGCTGTCGAACGATGGTGCGGCCTTGCCGCGATAGGCGGCCTCTCGCGCGCGGACCAGAACCGCGCCGCAGAAATAGCCAAGCTGGAGCACCGACGCGAAAACGAGGATCGTCACAACGATGTGAGCTGAATCATGTCCCCGCCAGGCGGAGCCCGCACCGAGGATCGTGGCGCCGAGAACGATGGCGGGCGGCAGGATGAAGATTCGGAATCGGCCTCCCAGCAACGATCCGATCAGCAGACTGAAAATGGCAACCGTACTCACGACGCAACTCCTCGAATTGGTCACGAGTGTTAATGGCCGCGGCCTAATAACGGCTTAAGCGGCATGGTTGAACAGCCGTTCAAATGCGCGCGACAATGCTGTGCGAAAATGACGCGATTTGGTGTGAAACACGGCGTGATGCCTGCTTAATTGTCACGCGTGTGACAGTAGTTTGAGCATTGTTTTGCTGCGACGCTGCATTGCATGAAAATCGATTTGATTTTTTCGGTGCACTGCCGCAATGTCGCTTTGTTTAGTTAAGATATACTTCGGCGCACATCGAAAAAATTAGATCGATTTGCTCGCAATTCTGATTGCGAGTGGTGACGAGGCAGCGAGGTTCGGATGGCTGTAGCAACTTACGGTTCGGAAAACTATTATTCGGTTATCTCGAACCGACGCGGTGCCCTCCAAAGACCCCTGCAAGTGGCTTTGATCGCCGGAGACTTCGTCGCCGTACTGCTCAGCTATTTCGTGGCGAGCGGCCTGTATCGCGTGCTCGTGATCGAGCAGGACTCATCCGTCGGAGCAGGCCTGGTCGTCGGCGCGGTGTTCGTGACCATCGCTTACTTCCAGGGCGTCTACGATCACCATCGTCTGCTGAACACGGTCTGGCAGCTGCGCAAGGCCCTGGCGGTCTGGCTGATCTCGCTCACTATTCTCGCCGTCGAGGCGTTCCTGCTCAAATCGTCCGCGGACCTGTCGCGCGGAACCACGCTGCTGTTCGCCGCGACCGGCGGCGTCGCCTTGGGYGGTCTGCGCGTGCTGTGGCGCCTGGCGCTGACCTCGAGCTACGCCAAGGGCCGTCTGGTGGACCGCAAGGTCGTGCTGCTCAGCCTCAAGCCTCTCGATTTCACCTCGACCCGGTTCAAGGATCTGCGCAAGCACGGCTTCAACGTCGTGCGACATTTCGTGCTCGATCCGTCTGAAGAGGGCGCGGGCTGGGATCACGAGATTCGCGACATCACCCGTCAAGCGCGCACGGCGGATGTGGAAGAATATCTCCTGGTCATCGACTGGGACGAGATGCCGCTTCTCCAGAAGCTGAGCCAGCATCTGCGCGTTGTCCCCCAGCCGATCCGTCTTCTGCCGGATTTCCCGATCGCCGATCTGGTCTCGCGTCCGTTCCAGCCCGTCAGCGGCACGGTCGCGATCGAGATCCAGCGCGCGCCGCTCAGCGTGTTCGAGCAGGCGCAGAAGCGCTGCCTCGACATCGGCCTTGCCTCGTTCGCGCTTCTGCTGCTGGCGCCGCTGCTGATCACGGCTGCGATCATGATCAAGCTCGATTCCAAGGGCAAAGTGATCTTCAAGCAGGCCCGGCGCGGCTTCAACGGCAAGCAATTCGATATCTGGAAGTTCCGCTCGATGACGGTGGCGGAGAACGGTCATGTGGTCACGCAGGCGACGAAGAGCGACGCGCGGGTGACCCGTGTCGGCCGTGCGCTGCGGCGGACCAGCATCGACGAACTGCCGCAGCTMTGGAACGTTCTGCGCGGCGAGATGTCGCTGGTCGGGCCGCGCCCGCATGCGCTCGCGCACGACAATTACTACGATCCGATCATCAGCAACTACGTGTACCGGCATCACATGAAGCCGGGCCTGACCGGTTGGGCCCAGGTCAACGGCTTCCGCGGCGAGACGCCGACCATCGATCTGATGGAAAAGCGGGTCGAATACGACATCTGGTACGTCAGCAATTGGAGCATCTGGCTCGACTTCAGGATCATCCTGAAGACCGCGCTGGCGCTGATTCATCAGGAAGCCTACTGAGCCAGGCCGACGTCGGGCGCGCGTTGCCGCGCCCGACCCGCACGCCGCCCGTGCAGAGGGGAAACGGCCTGCATTTTGCAGCATGTGATTCGTTGCTGCCCCTTTGACGATTTGCCCCCCCCAAAAAACGCCGAGCCTTGCAGATTGAGCCATCGCCTCGCCAAGTTCGTCGCCTTGCCGTTGCTCGTCACCTGGGCGATCGCTGCCGCCTGTTCTCATGCGAACGCGTTGGAGTGGGGGGTCGGCGGACCGCCGCAAAAGCGCAGGGATCTCGCGCCGATCTTTCAGCTCATGAGGGAGCGCGGGCTCACGCAATACAGGACCGGTCTCAATCTGACGCAAGATGCCGAGCCGGGCGAAGCCGCGATGTTCCGGCAAACCATTGCGCTTGCCAGAAAATACTCGATCACGCTTCACCCTTTGGTCAACTTCCCTTTCCGCTACGGTGACCGCACCGACAAGGGGCGGTACCCCAAAGGAGACCGGGACGCGCTCTACAGGCAGGGCTACGACCGCACCTACGCGTTCGTCCGGCAATTCAAGGACGATGTGTCCGACTGGGAGCTTGAGAACGAGATCAACCTGTTCGCGGTCGATTCCGACGGGAAGAAGCTGTTCGGGCGCGGCATGACCGCGGCAGACTTCGAAATGCCGGTGATGGAAGACTGGGCCCAGGTGTTGCACGGCGCGTCCGATGCCATCGACCAGATCAACCGCGAGACCGGAAGTCGTCTGCGCAAGGTGCTGAACACGACGTCGACGATGCTGGGCTTCCTCGACTTCATGGAGTCCCGGGGCGTGAAATACGACGTGATCTCCTACCACTATTACGAGGTGGCGGGGCAGAATCCGCATCGGCACTGGAATGGACGCAATCCGCCCTTCGACCTCTTCAAGAAGCTGGCGTCCTATCACCGCCCGGTGACGTTCAACGAGGTCAATTGCGCCGAGATCTACAAGCCGGCCTATGGAAATCGGCCTGGCGATCCCCTGACGGAGCAATGCCTCCGGTCACTGCGGGACACCTTCCAATATCTGAAGAACCAGAAAGACGTCGAGATCGAGAGCGTGATGGTCTACGAGCTGTTCGACGAGCCGCAGAAGAAGCCGCCGGAGAACAGGTTTGGGTTGATGTACGAGATCGACAGGCCCAAGGTTGCGCTCTTCCTTCTTTCGGAATTTGCCGGCGGCCGCCTGTCGGCTGAAGAATCGACTGAGTTGAGAACCAGGGGACTGTAGCTTTCGGTCTCCGTGCGAAGAAAAGAACCTGCAATGCCTTTACCTGGATCTGAGCGCGTCAACACCGAGAAGTCGGGCAGCATCTTGGGATTCAACGGGCTGCGCGGTCTCTCGGTCGTCCTGGTCTATCTCAATCACAAGTGCGGACTGCAGTTCTACTCGGGCAGCGTCGGCGTCTGGATATTCTTCATCCTGAGCGGCTTCCTGATCATCGGCGAGCTCAACAGGCAGCGAGGCAAGGTCGGGACGGCCGCATCCCGGCCCGCGGCGGAAATCGTCACCTTCTGGGTCAAGCGGGCGACGCGCATCTTTCCCGCATATTATGCGCTTCTCGCCATCCTGTTCCTGACCCGGTCCTATTTTCAGCACGCGGGGCCCGATCTCGGCTTCCGCTATCACGTCGTGTACCTGTCCAACTACTGGATCGGCAGCGTCATCGGCGGGACCGCTGGTCCCTTCGGCGTGCTCTGGACGCTCTCGGTCGAGCAGCAGTTCTACGTGATCGCGCCCTTCCTGTTCATCCTGCTTCCTCTGGAGCGCCATTTCGTCACCTGCATGAGCGTCGTCGTTCTCGGTGTGATCAGCCATTTCCTGATGTATTCGTCGGGCTTCAATCACACGGCCATCCATACCCTGTCGCCGTGGAATTTCAGCCTCATCGCGTTTGGCGGCGCGCTGACGATCTTGCATCTCCAGAGACGGGAATGGGCTCCGAACGGCAACGGCACGTTCGTCTGCCTTCTCATCGTCGGGTTCATGCTGTGCTCGAACGGCGTGATTTACGACGCCCCTTCGTATCTTTCCCCCGCGATCGACATTGCGATCGGGCTGTGCCTGGTCGCGCTGATCTGGTGGGTTCGCGCCAACCAGGACAGTATCTTTGTTCAAGCGCTGGAGTGGAAGCCGCTCGAGCATCTCGGGAAGATCAGCTACGGCTTCTATCTCGTTCACAACTTCATCCCGAACCCGCTCGGCAAGGCGCTCACGCTCTATGGCGGGATGTCGGTGCCCGACAGCGTGAAGATTACCGCGGGCGCAGCCATCGGCTTCGTCATCTCGTACGCTGTCGCGCATGTGTCCTGGAAGTACTTCGAATCGCCGATCCTGCGCAGCCGTCGCGGCCTGACCAAATTCTTCCTGCAATACCTGCCCGAAAATCCCTCGCAGGGCGTGCCGCGAACCGAGCTGAAATAGCCTAGCGGCTCATCCGAAAGCCATCGCCATCGACTGGATAACAGCGATGGCGAATTCGCAGGCCCTTCTCCGCGACGAAATGCGAGAACAATTCCCGATCGGCTTCGGGCGCGGTGCAGGTACGTTCGAGCAGAGCGACGCGCGCCTCGGCGCCGGCCGCCTGATAGAACGTAGCTGCGCTTGGGAACAGGCGGGCCTGGAAGATATCGGCGAAGTCCTGGGTGGCGTAATCCCTGAGCTCGGGCGAGGCCGCATTGAAGGCGCGAAGCGCCAGTGGCGCGCGGATGAGTTGGAGCCAGGCCTCGTGTGGCGCGAAGCGATAGGAAAGACTCAGCAGTTCCGCTGTTCGCGGCCCAAAGCCGGCCTGGCGAATTTCGGCCCAGTAGCTGCCGAACCAGCCCAGTGCTTCAGTCGGCGCGCATGCCAGCAAGGCACGGCTCGTCGACGCGACGGCGTCTGCATCGAGATCGATCTGCTTCAGGTCGCCTGCGCGTGTCGATTCGTCGGCGATTGCGAGCTGGAGCAGCAGGAGCTCGCGCAGCGTCTTGGCGCTGCATAGGCGACGGGCGGATGGCAAATTGTCCGATACGATCCGTCTCAGGCGATCGACTTCATATCGCTCGCCGCGCGCGACGCGTCCTGCAATCTGCGGAACCGCGGGATTGGTCACATCCGGGGCGATAGCCGCGATCCACGCCAGCGCGGCTGCGGCAAGCGCGATGGTCGAGCCGCGCAGAAGCCAGCGATAGGCGATCCCCGTTGCCTGTGCCGCCGGCTCGGTGGCGCTAGGCTCCCTCGACATAGTAGCTGTTGTAGTGCGAGCCCTTATACGCCTCGATCCTCTTGAGCATCTTCGGATTGGCGCGATTGAGCACGGCGCCCAGAAGCTTCTTCTGAATGCCTTCGGAGCTCGCCATCGACTCCTGGAGCGCGTTGCGGGTCGTACGGCCCCACTCGATGACGTAAACCATCGCATCGACGAGATGGCTGACAGCCTTGGCGTCGGTGACCGGCATCACCGGCGCCAGATCGATGACGATGTATTCGTATTCCTCTCGCACCACTGCAAGCAGGTCAGCCATCGCCTTGGAGGCGATGACATCTGCCGAGTTCACCATGCGCGATGCGACGACGGAGGGCAGGAAGTCGAGCCCGCTCTCCTTGCTGCGCTGGATATGATAGCCGAACGAGCGCGGATCCTTGAGGGCTTCGACCAGGCCGGTCTTGGAATGGGGGGCCAGCGCCCTGGTCAGCGAGCGGGTATGGAGGTCGCCGTCGATCAGTAGCGTGCGATGTCCGGTCAACGCGGTCAGATGACCGAAATTGGCGGCAACCGTCGTTTTTCCCTCTTTCGGCAAGGACGACAGGATTCCAATGATCTTGACCTCGCGCGACAGGCGCGCGACGTCGATTGACACCTTGATGTTCCGCAGCGTCTCCGCGAACCGCGAGAACGGGTGCTCGACGACGTAGCTGGATATGTTTCCTTCCGGATGATCTGCCGAAGCCCTCGCCGCGCGGATGACGGGAAGAACGCCGAGGCATTTCACCCCGAGCTGATCCTCGACGTCGCTCGGAGATCGCAGCACGTCGCTCATCAGTTCCTTCGTGAAGGCCGCCCCGAAGCCGAAACAGAGACCGCCGAGCAGGCCGCCGACCAGCGCCAGCAGCGTCTTGGGCGAGCTCTTCTTGTCGGGTTTGACCGCCGTGCCGATGATGCGCGCTTCGCTGATCGGGAAGCTCTGGTTCTGCGTTGCGTTCTGCAGCTTCTCGAGGAAGTTGTTGTAGAGGTTACGATAAGTATCCGCCGCGCTTTCGAGGTCGCGCAGCTTGACCTGCGCCTGACTCGTGCTGCCGGCCTGGGATACGAGATTCTTGAGATTCTCCTCAAGCGCCGTCTCGCGGCTCTTGGCGATCTCGTACTCGCTGCGATATGCGTCCGCGATACGACGGACCTCGTCCGCGATCGCCTTGCGCAGCTCTTCCATTCGGTTGGCGAGGTTGACGGCCGCCTGGTGGGTCTTGCCGTAACGGCTCGACCAGTCGGCATATTGCGCCGCCAGGTCGAGATATTGGGCGCGCAGGCGCGTGATCACCGTGTTGTTGAGTGCGTCCGTCACGGTCGGCTGCACGAGATCCTTGTCGAGCAGCGCCTCGATCCGGTCGAGGCGGGCCTTGGCCTCGGCGGTCGCGGCATGAGCGGCAATAAGCTGAGAGTTGACGTCCGCAAGCTGTTGCTCGCTCATCAGACCCCGGCTGGTGCCCACGATGTTGTTTTGCGCCTTGAACGTCTGCACGGCGCGGTCGCTCGCCGTCGCCTGTTCACGCAGCTCGGCGCTGCGTTGCTGGAGCCACTCGCCGGCGCGCTTGGTCGACTGATATTTCGCCTCCAGCGCGCCTACGATGTAGGCGTCCGCAATCGCGTTGGCGATCTGCGCAGCCTTGTTCGGATCGATCGAACGGTAGTTCATCGAGAGGACATAGGTCGTCAGCACGCGCTCGACCTTAAGGTTCTTCTGGAGAAGCTCGACCGCGCCGCGCTCGACCCGCTCTTTGCTCGGAGGACCGTCCGACCCGAACATCGAGATGACCTTGCCGATGACCAGCGGAATCAACCCGGGATCCGAGCCGTTGAACTCCGGATCCTCGGTGAGCTTCAGGCGACGGACGATCGACAGGAGGAGGTCGTCAGACTGGAGAATCTCGACCTGGCTGTCGACGAAGCCCGGGTCGATCAGCGCGTTGGCGGTTCCGCTGTCCTTGTCCAGTACCTGGGTTTGGCGTGTGTCCATCAGGATGCGCGCCGACCTCGATGGCATATCTCGGGCGTTGCGGAAACTGATCTCGTGGCTGAAACATCTCTGGGAATCTTGAGGTTGTCACTCGGGAAGGGGAACGGGTTTGAACGGGTCGGCGAGTTCGGTCTTCCACTCACCCGACATCAGACCGGCGCTTGCACCCGGACCCGCCGGTGCATTGCTGGCCGTGGCGGGAGCCGGGCTTCCCGGAACGGGCGCAGCCGCTGCGTCCTGATCCGTGAGATATCCTTTGAGGACGGACCCGTCGTGCAGCTTGGCAACGAATTCGCTGATCCGGCGCGCGACGTCGGGCTTGGTCGCGATGCAGCGCTCTTCGGCACGGTGAAGCCCGGCGCCGATTGCGACACGGTCGGCCTGGCTCGCCTGGCGCAGCATGTCCCGAACCGGATCGAGCGCGGCTATGTCGGTCACCAGCAATCCGGTGAGCCGGCCCGAAAGCTTGTCCCTGTCGTTCTTCGACTGTCGCAACAAAACCGAGGGGTCCGAGACGAATGCGCTGACCGCGGACGACGGCGCTCGTTCGGCGCGATCGACGCATTGAGCCTGTGCCGGCGCCGACAGCGTCGCAGACACGGCAACGGCGATCACTGCCGCGATCCGTAAAACCGGCAGGGAGCCACGCAACAAGCTATCGAGTTTGATTAGGATCGCGCTCATATCTCGTTGCAAACTAGCGATGACGTATGGATTTAGGCCCTAGGTCCTTGATGACCCAAAACTATGTCAAATTCTTGTGCGGCGCAAAATATAAACCAGTACGGACCAAATTGCCATCCTTGCCCGCTCTGCATCCCCGTTTCGCATGAACGAAATTCTTGCTGCGATCAGGCGCGGATTCGGCGAATGGTTGCGCGCGCTCGTATGCGATAAGCATGAATTTTAGGCAAGCACCATGCCAAGGCAAAGGCGCGAGGGACGGTCTGGCAGACCATCGCCTCGCGCCTGTCGCAACCTGCGATTGAGGGCGGTAGAGCGAAACTTCGCGCGGTCTATTCGGAGGTCCGCAACATCGCGAGACGCGTGGCGCGCAGGCGCTCGCCATTCTCGTTGATCGCGACCCAGAAGCGCGGATTTCCGCCGGACTGCATCGAGATCCACTCGTAATCCGCGGCGTTCCAGGGGCGCACCGAAGCGGAAAGATTGTCCAGGACGAAGTCGCCGTCGGCAAGTCGCGCCACCAGCACGAGATGGCCCTGGCCGCCATTTGTCAGGACCACTGCGAGGCGCAGTGCCGACTTGGGCCAGCCCATCTCGATCAGTTGATGACGCTTGGTGACCGCGTAGTCGTTGCAATCGCCGGCGGACGGCGAAAGGCTCCAGCGCGCCACCATCGGATTGGTCGATTTCTGCATCGGTGTGATCGACGCGTTGACCGAGCTGTTCACCTCGCGCAGCATGCTCATCGCCCGGTCGCCCGAAGGCAGTGTCCGGTCGGCGGCGTCGCTCGCGCATTCGCCGTCGTTGTTCATGCAGAACTTGACGAATTGCAGCGGCGCGAGCGCATTGTCGTACTCGCGGATGAACGCGCTCTTCGCCTGATTGAGCGAACTGTCGTTCAACATCTCGGCCTTGGCGGCGGTGCCGGTCGACGCGATCCCGATCGCGACCAGCGATTTGATAATCCAGCTCATGACATCCCCGTCTCGCGTTTTCTTTTTTGACGCTACGGGTATCTCACAAACGATTTGAGCTTTGGTTCCGCGGAAATTTACAATTGTAGCTAAATAGGCCGGTCACGGGACCGGCCTGGGAGGGGTGGTTAACGGTTCCAGCCGTCAGCGCGACGGGCTTACCGAGGTCAGAACGGCGGTCGACGTCGCCGCAAACAGCGTCTGCGTCTGTGACGCCGCACCGGGCCCGCTCTGGTTCACGACCGTGGGTGCGGTCGAGCTTGCTCCGCCACCGCGTGCCTCCGCCGCGGTCGAACCAGGTCCGCCGCCGGCTGTGGTCTCGCCCGTCGGATCGGCGCCGTTGGTCGCTTCGGTCGGGATATCGCCGGTGATGCTGGTGAACGATTGGATCAGGTCGGGATTCTCGGTCTTGAGAACCGCCTCCTGGATCAGCTGGGCAACGCCGGGCTGCGACAGGACGCAAACCGAAGCGGCGGTGCCGAGACCAGCGCCGATGGCGCGGCTTTGATCGGTGCTGCTGGCCTTCGCCAGCGAGACAATGCCATCGACTGTCTCGGGACGCGCGGTCAGGAGGTCGCGCACAGCCGAGGCGAGGCCGCCTTGTCCGTCCTTGAACTGGTCGAGCAGCCCGCCGGGATTGGCCAGAAAGTCGGTGGCGCGCTCGGCTGAAACAACGCCCGTGTTGGCAACGCAGCCCGAGCTGACGCCCGTTGCGCCGAATGCTGCCGGCATTCCGGCGAAAATTGCCAGCGCTCCGACGATCACGGTGAAGCGCCTACCAGAATTCCAGCTCATTGCCCTGCCCACTTCAATCAATTTGGCTTTAAACTTCAATTAATTTGACTTTAGCTCGACTTGCACGGATTTGCCACGTTCTTTTCGCACCTGTGATGGTAGCGATTGCGCGAGGCCGCACCCGACGATGGCTGCGAAAAACACGCCGTAACCGGGTATCTGCAACGAGAAATCGATGCAGCTATGTGCAACTCCCAATACAGCGACGCTGGCGCCGATCACGGGTATGTAGCGGTCGCGTTTTCGGCGCAAGCTTCCGGTAAACAGATGGTAAAGATACCAGAGGCAGGCCAGCGCGATGACGGCGAAGGCGGGGATGCCTAATTCGACGGCAATTTCCAGCGGCGTGCTGTGAGCGCGGTCCCAGATGCCGAGACTGCCGAGCGTTGCGGGTCTGATGGCGGGAAAAACAGCTTCGAAATTGCCCAGCCCGACACCGAGCAGCCGATGATCAGCGATGATCCCCAATGATGCCTGGTACGCAGCAAGCCGCTGCGGATCGATCAGCCCGTGTTCGACGATTCGCCCCGCCACGAGGCCGCCTACGAGCTGCAAGAGCACGAGCCCTGCTGCCGCTGAGCCGCCGAGGACCAGCCACTTCCGCGATCTGCCGAGCTCGAGCGGCACGAGATAAAGGATGATGGCCAGCACGAACGTGCCAACCGACAGCAGCAGACCCGCCCGCGATCCGGTCATGGCAAGCGCGATCGTGCAGATCGCGAATCCCGCACCGAGCGCCACCGGCGCGGAGAGGATTTGCTCGAGCTGCGATCGCCAATCCGGTTGTTCCGGCGGCCCGCCTTCCTGGCGGTGCATGGTGCGCAGAAGCGGCACCAGAAACAGCAGGGCGCAGCTGCCCCAGAACGTCGCCGCCGTGTTTCGATTGACGAAGGTCCCTGTGGCAAAGCCCAGGTAGGCTTCTTTCTGCCTGAACAGCACCATGTCCGGTGCGATCAGCTCCGCCAGAATTCCGTACAATGCATACAGGCATCCCGCCCATGCCAGTATGCGTAGCAGCGAGCGTGCGGCTCCCGCATCGCTTGCAAGAATCACGGCGCGCGTGAAGGCGAGCGACAGCAGCAAGACCGATCCGAACGCCAGCCACGTTCCGCGTGCGGTGACCGAGAGACGGTCAGGCAGTACGAGGCCGAAAAAACGCCGCGGCAGTTCCCAGACCGCTGCTGATTCACTGGACGGATCGCTCCACGTTTGCAACGCCACGATGACAACCACCGCCGCGATCGCCACTGCCAATGGAATGAGCAACATGRCATTGCGACGGCTCACGGCCGAAAGATCGGCGGTCAGCAGGCTGCAGACGAGCAGAAAATTCCAGAAGCAAATCCACGCGAGGTCGAGGGATCCGAGCGGAAGTGGCGCCAGCACAAACACGGCTGTGGCGAAAAATCGCGATATCGCGCCCAAAGGCCCCTCTGTCATTCAACTCAGCCGCGATGGAGCTATCAGAACTTCGCGCGAGATCAAGTTAATGCGAGGCTAGGTCGTTGATGGCCATTCGCAACATTGCAAACAAGGCCGCAGCTCGCGCGTGCAGCCCTGATCTGTTCCAAACGCAATGCCCGTTGCCTCACGAAAGCTGAATTGAAGTCTATGAGCATGTCGTCGGAGCAAAGATGCCGACCGGCGTCTTGCTGCCGCATCTTTCGTGCACTGTCCTGGTCGAGATCGGCGCTTCGCGGCTCTTTTCAGTTGAATAAACCACCCGGTGGAGGCATTATATTGCACCGCAGCATTTCGCTTTGGTCGAATCGTAGAGCCTCTATCAAGTGCTAGCTCATCAAACAAAGGCGCACTACGTTCCGCTGGACAGCGTTCGTGGCCTCGCCGCCCTCTGCGTGGTCGTCCATCACTTCGTCGGATCGGATCCGCTCGCCGCTGCGCTGCCTCATCGCGCCTGGATCGACGTCGCGTTTTTTCACAATTCCTGGCTCTTCGTCGATTTGTTCTTCGTGTTGAGCGGCATCGTGATCTCGATGAGCTATGTTCAGTCCGAATTCAGCGGGTTCGACTTCCGAACGTTCACCTTGCGTCGTATCGCACGCATCTATCCGCTGCACATCGTCATGCTGTTCGCCTTTCTGGCGTTTCGGCTGATGCGGCTCACGCTCACCGAACTGGACCTGCTGCACTTCTCGACCAACGAGACGGCGGATCTCCAGGTTAACAATGTGTACTCGTTTGTCGCGAATGTGTTCTTGCTCCATGCTATGGGCGTGCTCGATTATCTGAGCTGGAACGGCCCGAGTTGGAGCATCAGCGCGGAGTTCTACACCTATCTCGTGTTTGGCGCCGTCGTCGTCCTGTCGCAGCGCCTTGGCTACATCAGGCTCGTCTATGTTTTCAGCGCCGTGCTGGCGGTGATGGGCGCGGCTCTCATTATCTTCGTGCTCAAGAATGAAACGCTCGATTTCCAGACCAACGCCTTCACCCGATGCTTCCTGGGCTTCTTCGTCGGCGTGCTCACGCTTCGTTTCGTCTCGGGAAAAGGTCGTTCAGTGAGCCCCTTCGTTCAGTCGGCCTGCCAGATCGGTGCGGCCGTCGTCGCCATCGTGCTGGTTTCCGTCGTCGGCTTCGACGAACGGCTCAGCTTCGTGGCGCCGATCGTTTTCGGCGCCCTGCTGGGCTCGCTGATGGCGTTTCCGGAGCGGCTCCTGCCGAAGCTGCTGTCCGTCCGTCCGCTGGTCTGGCTGGGCAAGCGCTCCTATTCGATCTACATGACGCATGCGCTGATACTTGTCCTCATCCAGTACTTCGCGCGTGGCGTGGGCACCGGGCGCCTGCAAATCGTGGACAACATTCTTCCCGGACTAGCAGCCTCACTGCTGCTCGCCGTCTTCGTGGCCGCCGTGCTCGTGCTCTCCAACCTCACCTACCTCTGGGTCGAGATGCCGGGGTCGCGGTTCGTGCTTCGGCTTTTCAATCGCCGCGCCGTTCCCGCTGTGGTCGCGGCGGAGTGACGGGCATGTCCAGCAGCTCTTCGGCTCTACCGAGGTCGGACTGGCGCATGGTCGATCCGGCGGCCTTGCCCCGGCATCACCGGCAGGAGGGCAGTGCATTCTTCAGTCTCGAGGCTATCGCGCTCTTGCTTTATTTCTACCGCGATGCGCTCGCAGGCGCGCTGCGCTATTATCTGGCCGTTCTCAAGATCAGCCCGCTGTGGTTCCTGCCTGACATTTTCGCGCTGGTCTGCATTTTTGCCTTCGTGCAGCGCTACGTCCTGATGGGGCGTAACCTCGTCGCGATCCTCACGCTGTTCTACATCTGCTTTGCGCTTTACCTCGGATACGTGTTCCTGGGCTATTTCAGCGGCATGATGTCGTCGTTCAAGATGATCGCGCCGGTGTTCGTCGGCTTCTGCTTCTGCGGGCGCAATTTCGGCGACTACGATCGACTGCTGCGGTGGCTTCACCCGATCTTCTACCTGACGATCGTCGGGATCATATTGTCGTCCCGCATGCAGTTGCCCTGGGTGGGATATGCCTACGAGACTTTCGGCACGACGCGGCAGGCGACGCGGCTGTGGTGGTCGGCGTCCGAGACGCGCCTCGCCGGACTTGCCGCCGACAGCACGATGGCCGCATTCTTCGTGTTCATTTCGTTCACGATCAGCTCGGTGCGCCGGAGCCTGCTGTGGTGCCTGTTCTGGGCCCCGATCGGTCTCTACGCCATCAAATTGACCACGAACAAGACCTCGCTCGGCGTGATGGTGATCTACGTCGCTTGCCTGATCATCGTTCGCCTCGTTCCCGAGCGTGAGAAGTTTCCCATGCTGCGGCGCATGGCGCTGCTGTCGTTCCTGTCGATCCTCGTGCCCGCGGTGCTGATCGCCCTGTTCTCCGGCAACGGGCTTGTCAGCATGTCGCGCGGCCTGTTCAGCCTGCAGGACCGCGTCAACAACAGCTGGCAGTTGCCGTTCGTCTACATGGCTGAGCTTATGCCGGTCGGTTTCTTCACCGGCTGCGGCCTCGGTTGCTTCAACTATCCGCAGCTGCTGTTCTCGAACAAGCTCAGCTATTACGTTCCGGTGGATAATTTCTACCTCGGCACCTACCTGATGTTCGGGCCGATCTTCGTGTTGTTCATGGTCATGGTCATCCTCGCGGTCGCAAGGACCAGGGACATCTACAAGCTGTCTTTCGCGGTCGCCATGAACCTCTTCACCATCACCGTGCTGGCCTATGGTCCGGCAAGCGGCTTGATCATGCTCGGCGTCGCCTTCAGCGAAGTCTTCGCCCGAGAGAGACGTGACGAGACCGTCGCGGACGCGGTGCCACTCGCGCCTGACGTCGACGATCTGGTCTCTCGGCCGGCATGATCGCGATGTTGCCGCATGCAATGAGCTGCAGTGCGCAGCACGGGCGCTGGTCCGGAACTTTCCTTCATCTTGATATCGGATCGCGGCGGTGAGCGCAGACAGCAAGAATTTCGTGGAGGCGATCCAGGGGCTGCGCGGCGTCGCCGCGCTCACCGTGCTGATCGTCCATCTTCAGGACATGCCGCTTCTGGCAGGCTTCCTGCCTCCGATCTGGCCGTGGCTGGAAGCGACTGTCAACATGGGCGGGCACGGGGTCGAGCTGTTCTTCATGATCAGCGGCTTCCTGATTCCGGCGAGCCTGATGCGTCACCGCAGCGTCGGGAAGTTCTTTCTCGATCGCGCCCTGCGAATCCTACCCGTGTTCGTGATCCTGCACCTGATCCTGTTCACGGCAGGCCCCCTGGTTGGCTACAAGTTCTTCAAGGGGATCGATCTGCCGACCTATCTCAAGCTGTTCTTCGTCAATCTGGCGTTCCTGCCGGACGCGCTGGGATTGCCGATCGGCCAGCAGAACGCGTGGACACTGAGCTACGAATGGGCGTTCTACATTCTGTTCGCGGTGATCTTCGTGATGTTGGTGCGGCGGAGGAACTGGCTGCTGGCGGCGCCGTTCATCCTGCTCGGTCTCGCGGGCATCGCCTTTCGGCCGATCGCCGCGTTCTTTCTGGTCGGGCTGTTGTTCAGCCTGATCGATTTGCGGATCCGCGTCGTCGGCTGGCCCGGATTGCTGGCGGGCATCCTTTGCGGGATCGCGATGTACGTGTCGATCGAATATGCGCATCCGCTGGTCGGGCTGTTGCCGGGCGCGCTGCTGTTTGGAATGGTCCTTGCTCCGGACTCCGGTATTGCCGTCGCTTTGAGCGGCAAATTCCTGCAGTTCCTCGGAAAGATCAGCTATAGCCTCTATTTGGTCCACCCTTTTGCGCTATTTCCGTTGCAGGTCATCGGAGTGAAGCTGGCCGCGCATGGCGTCAATCTCTGGCTCCTCTGGGCCGGGTTCGCGGGCCTCGGCCTGATTGCCGCACTGATAGCGGGAACTGTCAGTTACGAGCTGATCGAAGTGAGACTCCGCCGCTTGCTCGATCCGGCGCTGCGGGGCCTGTTGTTTGGAGTGCGCCGTGAAGCTCGCTATGTCGCCTGAGCGCGTCCTTTCGCAATCGTTTCAGCCGGATCACATACGAGAGACGTCATGATCATCAAGAACCTGCTCTCGATGTCGAGCGTGAACGTCGTGAAGTCGGCCGTTCAGTTCCTCATCACGCTGCTGATCACCTATTTCGTGACGCCCACGGAATTCGGGCTCGTGGCGTTTTCGCTGCCCTTCATCGCCTTCATCTCCATGCTGACCGACCTTGGGCTGTCGAGCGCGATGATCCAGCGGACGTCGCTCACCAGGGAGGAAGCCGGCGCGGCGACGACTCTGATGGTCGCGATCGGGATTGGTTGTGCCCTGGTGCTGGCCGCCGCCTCGAAGCCGCTGGGGGCTGCCGTCGACATGCAGGGGCTGCCGTCCGTGCTCGCCGCTCTCTCCGGTTCGGTCGTCTTGTCCATTTCCGCGATGGGGCCGCGCGCGGTCCTGGAGCGCTCCCTGCAATATCAGACCATCGCCTTGATCGAAGCCGGCGCGGCTCTGGCTTCCGCGACGGTGGGCGTGGCCGGAGCCCTGCTCGGATGGGGGATCTGGGCGCTGATCGCATACTATGTCCTGATGCAGGCGGTGCGCGCCGTCGCCTTCTATGTGAACACCAGGCGCCATATCCATCTGTCCTTCAAATGGCGCGGCGTCGCGCTGATGCTGTCGTTCGGCGGTTGGGTGCTGGCCTCGAACGTCCTCAACTTCACTGCGAGAAACGTCGGCAATCTCATGATCGGCGCCAAGCTGGGCGCAGCGGCGGTCGGTCTGTTCGGTCTCGCCTTCCAGTTCATGACGCTTCCGCTGATGATCCTGTCGTGGCCTGGCGGCGGCGTTCTGATGGCCACCCTGAGCCGGATGAACGGCGAGCGGGAACAGGAACGGCGCAGGGCGGCGATCTGCGCGGTGCTCGGCATGACCGCGATGATCACATTCCCGGCAATGATCTACCTGACGTTCGGGCTGAAATATCCCGTTGCGACGTTCCTCTCGCCGCATTGGCAGGAAGTCCTGCCGCTGATTGCTATCCTTGCGCCGGCAGGCGCGGCGCAGTCGATTGCGGCCTATGCCGGACCGATTCTGCTCGCTCACAACAAGGCCCGGCTCCAGTTCTGGGTGAGCACCGCCAACAGTGCCAGCATGATCCTCGCCTTTGTCGTGGCGTTGCCGTTCGGGCTCACGGCCGTGGCGGTCGTGTACCTGATCGTATCGATCCTCGTTTGCGTCCTGATGCTGATGATTGGAGCCCGCAACTGCGCGATCTCCTATGCCTCTTTGTTGGGCGCCCTGATGCCGGCCACCGTCGCCACCGCACTGGGCGCATTGTGTGCACTCGTCGCCACGAAGGCAGACGTCGCAAGCCTGTCACATTGGCTGTTGGCGACGGCCGTCTATGCGCTGATCGTGCTTGGCAGCTACGTGATATTCAGGCGTCGCATCTGGAACAGCATGCAATCGCTGCTCGGCGGCTCGGTTCCGTCGATCCAGGCGAATGTTTCCTCGGCAGGTTAGTAGAGATCGTTTGATGTCATCAGTTGAGGGAATGAGCGGCAAGTCCCAAGCGGGAATTCCGTGGCGCGAGGACCTGATGGCAAACACCGGCAGGTCCGGTGTGGCTGCCGCTTTCGTCGCCATGCTGACGAGCCCGGGCTTYGCCGTGATCACGACCTGGCGCATCGCCAGGATGCTGCGATTCCAGACCCGCTGGGGACATCAGATCACCTGGCTGCTCGTGCGGGCGCTGATGCGGCGCGGCTGCTACATCTCGGTTCTCGCGGAGATCGGTCCAGGGCTGATCTTGCCGCATCCGACCGGCGTCGTGATCGGCGAGGGGGCGCGGATCGGTCGCTCCGTGATGCTTTATCACAACGTCACGCTCGGCCGGCGTGCCTGGGATGAACCGGGTTGCCCGACCATCGGCGACGGTGCCGTCATCTACACCGGTGCCGTGATCGTTGGCCCGACTTCGATTGGTGCGGGAGCAAACGTTGCCGCCAACGCGGTCGTGACGCGTGACGTCCCGCCGCATTCCGTCGCCGCGGGAGCACCTGCGCGGATCGTGCGCTCGGAAGCACCAGGTCGCCTGCGCGCCTGACGGCCCGCGAACCGACGGCGAGGTTCCCGGCGATCCGCGTTTGGTCCGCCGGTTCAACCCGGTCACAATTCTGATTGCTTGCCATGTATAGTTGTGTCCGGAAACGTCTCGGACACAGGAAGCAAGCCCATGTCGTCGATCATTACCGATTTTTCGCAGGTCTATCCCTATCTCGACGGCTCGAAGTTCAAAGACACCATCGTCGTGCAATATCGGGGCGATGGCGACGTCAAATACAGATGCGACGTCCTCGTGGACATCTGTCGGGGCAAGCGCGTCCTGCATGTCGGATGCTGTGATCATCTGCCGCTCATCAAACGAAAGATCGACAACCGGGACTGGCTGCACGGCCTGATCACCGAGTGTTCCGAATACACCGTCGGCGTCGACATCGATGCGGATGCGGTGCGGGAGGCGTCGCGGATTTCCGGGCTCGACAACATGGTCGCGGGCGACGTGACGTCCGGCCAGAAGATCGATGCAATATCCGGCCGGAAGTTCGACATCGCCGTGTTTGGCGAAGTCGTCGAGCACATTCCGAATCCGGTCTCGTTCCTGTCGCGCTTCAGGGAGAATTACGGCGACGTCGTCGATCAGATCGTGATCACCGTTCCGAACGCCTTCAGGGGTGGCAACATCAAGGGCATCTTGAAGAACGTCGAGACGATCAACAGCGATCACCGGTTCTTCTTCACGCCCTATACCATCGCCAAGGTCGCAATCGACGCCGGCTATGCGCCGGTCGAGGTGAAGATGGCCACCTTCATGCGCGCCGGAAAGCTGAAGTCGATGCTGCTGCGGCGGCTTCCGCTGCTGGCCGAGGATATCATCTTCATCGGTGCGGCCACACCCGCGCGGCCGCACTGACCTTGCTTCCCCCGTCGTCCCCGTTCAGCTGGCAGGGGGACCTGCCAGCTGGTTCGGCGTCAGACGAACAGGAAGTTGCCGTGATCCAGGTTGGCCGAATTCACATTCTTCAACAGGATGGAATCGGCCGAGGTGAGCTGGATCAGCGTGTCGGAACCTGATTGCGAAATCTGCAGGTGGCTGTAGTCGGCCACCAGTGATTTCAGGATTTCGATCGTGTCGTGGTTCGCCGCGGCTCCGGCGTGGAAGCTCTTGATCTGGTCGTTGCCGCCGTCGAACATGACGGTGGTCGTGCCCGGCGCCGCGGAGAAGACGTCGTTGCCGCTGCCGCCGGCCAGTGTCAGTCCCGCAGTCACCGCCGTGACGGCGTGGGTCCCATCGGTGTTGAGGACGTCGATCGAGAGCAGCGAGCCGCTGGTATTGTAGCTGTCGTGCTCGACGGCGCCCGGCAGGCCGGCGACCTTGAACTTGAAGACGTCGGACGTTCCATCGGCGTTGTTGATGGTTTCGGTCGTCTTGACCCCGGTGCTGTCGTAGACATCGGAGACCTTGCTGCCGTCCGCCTTGACCACCTGCGTGTAATCGAGCGTACCGTCCGCGTGCGACCGGGTGATCGAGGTCATCTTGCCCGCGGCGTCGATGTGCTGCTGCTCCGTGACGTAGCTCTTGCCGGTGATGTTGTAGATCGTGTTGTCGTGCGAGCCGTCGGCGTTGTTGGCGTAGACCGCGGTCTTGACGCCCGACGTGAACACGGTGGTCGAGTTTGAGCCGTCCTTGTTCAGCACGTAGTCGCTGGTGAGACTGCCGCTGCCGTCGAACAGCTTCGTTTCCTTGGTGCCGTCGGCGTTGACGACGTAGATCGACGAGTTCAATCCGTTCGCGTAGTTCGTCGTCGTCACGTCGCCGCCCGCCGTCTTGTGAACGTCCTGGACCAGAGCTCCCGACGAGTTGTACGTGTCCGTCGTGGTCGATCCATCGGCGGCATTCAGGATCTCGCTCATCTTGTGGCCGGTGCTGTCGTAAAGGTCGGTGACCTTGCTGCCGTCGCTGTTGATCACCTGCTTGTAGGCAAGCGTATCATCGGCGTGAAGGCGGGTCAGGGCCGTAAGTGCGCCGGCGGCGGTGAGGTGTTGGATCTCGGTCGTATAGCTCTGGCCCGTGATGTTGTAGAAGGTGTTGTCATGGCTGCCGTCGGCATGGGTGACATAGAGCTTCGTCTTGACGCCGGCGGAGTAGACCGTGTTCGAGGACGAACCGTCCTTGTTCTGGATGAGGTCGCTGGCGATGATCCCGCTGGAATCGTACAGCTTGGTGTCCTTTGACCCGTCGGCGTTGACCACGTAGACCGACGCCAGCTTGGCGCCGTTGTAGTTCGTCGTCGTGGTGTCGCCGGAGCTCGTCTTGGAGACCTCCTGCTTCAATGCGCCGGTCGATGCATCGTAGATGTCGGTCGTCGTGCCCGACGACGTGACGGTGATGACCGAGATCTTGTGGCCTGTGGAATCGTACTGGGTCGTGACCTTGCTGCCGTCGCTGTTGACCACCTGGCTATAGGCCATCGAGCCGTCGGCATGGGTACGGCTGACCAGAAGCAGCTTTCCGCTCGGATCGATGTGGTCGTGCTCGTTGGTATAGGACTGGCCGGTGATGTTGTAATAGTAGTTGTCGTGGCTGCCGTCGGCATTGGTGCCATAGACCTTGGTCTTGACGCCGGCCGTGTAGAGCGTGTTCGAGGACGAGCCGTCCTTGTTCTGGATCAGGTCGCTCGCGATGATGCCGTTGGAATCGTACAGCTTCGAATCCTTCGATCCGTCGGCGTTGACCACGTAGACCGACGCCAGCAGCGAGCCGTTGTAGTTGGTCGTGGTCACGTTGCCGGAGGTCGTCTGCACGACCTGCTGCTTGAGCGCGCCCGCGATGGTATAGAAATTGGTCGTGGTGGCCGTCGACGTTATGGTGACGGCCGAGGTCTTGTGGCCGGTCGAGTCGTACTGGGTCGTGACCTTGCTGCCGTCGCTGTTGAACACCTGGCTGTAGGCCATGGTGCCGTCCGCATGGGTGCGGCTGACCGACAGCAGCTTGCCGCTCGCGTCGAGGTGATCGTGCTCGCCGGTATAGGACTGGCCGGTGATGTTGAAATAATAGTTATCGCGGCTGCCGTCCGCGTTGGTGACGTAGGCCTTGGTCTTGACGCCTGCGGTATAGAGCGTGGTCGACGACGAGCCGTCCGCGTTCTGGACCACGTCGCTCGCGATGACGCCCTTGGCGTCGTACAGCTTGGAGTCCTTCGAGCCGTCGGCGTTGACGACGTAGACGGACACCAGCAGCGAACCATTGTAGTTCGTGGTGGTCACGTTGCCGGAGGTCGTCTGCACGACGGTCTGCTTGAGAACGCCGGCTGTGGTGTAGAAATCGGTGCTGGTCGCCGTCGATGTCACGGTGACGACAGAGGTCTTGTGGCCCGTGGCGTCGTACTGGGTCGTGACCTTGCTGCCGTCGCTGTTGTAGACTTGGCTGTAGGCCATCGAGCCGTCGGCATGCATCCGGACGACTGATAGAAGCCTCCCGTCCGCGTCGAGCTGGTCGTGCTCGCTGGTATAGGACTGGCCGGTGATGTTGTAATAGTAGTTGTCGTGGGTGCGGTCGGCATTGGTGACGTAGACCTTGGTCTTGACGCCGTTCGAATAGAGCGTGTTCGAGGACGAGCCGTCCTTGTTCTGAACGAGGTCCGCGGTGAGATTGCCGCTCGTATCGTAGGTCTTGGTGTCCTTGTCGCCGATCGCCGAGACGGTGACGTCACGCACCATCTTGCCGCCGGTATAGGCGATGTTCTCCGACGAGCCGTCGGTATTGAGCGTTACCTTGCTGGTGATGACGCCGTCGGTGAAGTTGGACGTGCTGGTCGACAGAAGCTTTGCGGAGGAGTCGTAGACCCTGGTGACGCTCCAGGTGTCGGTCGAGTTGGTGACGGAGAACTGGTAGCCGCCCTGGATGGCCGCGAGCGCCTTCCCGTAATGCGAGATCATGTACGCCATGGTGGCATCGGAGGCGACCGGAAGCACGTGGGTGTCGGTGAGCGTGATGGTCTCAAGCGAATCCGAGGCGTTCAGGTCGGACATCTGCGACACGATGTCGGCGGCGGTTCCRCTGACGTCGGTCACGGCGGGCGGTGCAGAGCCGCCTCCTGCGGGAGCGTCGATCTCGATGATGAGCGGGTGGTCCGTGATCGGAACCACGATCTGGCTGACATCGGTGTAGGTCGCGATCGGCGAGCTGCCCTTTAGCGGGTCATAGACGTTGATCAGGTGGTGGACGCTGCCCAGGTTGACGGTAACCGATATCGTCGGATTCGCGATCTCGGTGTCGGTGGCGTCGTTCCAGACCTTGGGTTCCGCCCAGACCACGAGCTCATAGGCGCCGTTGCTCTTGCCGAGAACCATGCTGTTCCCGCTCGCCGGCATGTTGTCGAGCGTATAGTTCAGCGAGGCAGTCGGCGTGTGGCCGCCCTTGCCGTCGTCGGCCAGGATCGTCGTCAGATTGTGGACCGCGGTCGCCGCGAGCTTCGGGGTTCCGTCGGCGTTGAACAGGCCCCAGTGCGATTCGGGATCCGTAGGGTCGTTGCTCGCCGAGGCGTCGAGCAATTGATAGAGATAGGTGGTGCTGACGCCGTCCTTGTAGGCATCGACCAGCGTGTTCAGGATCGATTTCGCCTGTACGTTCTCGCTGGCGCCGACATACGGGGTATCGCTCTTGGTCGTATATCCGGTCTCGGTGATCACGACCGGTTTGCCGCCGGTGACCGACGTGGCGTTACCGAGCAATTGCTCGAGGGCGGTTTCGGGTGTCAGGCCGGTGCTGACATAGGCGTGAGAGTTGGCGTAGTCGGTCGACCCCGACATGTTTCCGAGATTGGCGTAGTCGGCCGAGTCATTATAGCCGATCGACAAATTGTAGACGGGGATATCCTTGAGCGCGGCGTCCGCCTTGATGGCGCTGTAATAGACAGCCTGGAACTGCGCTGCGGCCGAGACGCTCGAGCTCCCATTATAGCTGAAGCCCTGGATGTTGACCTCGTTGAGGCCTTCCAGCGCGATGACGCTGCCGGGATGGCTGGCCGCGAACTCCTTGACGGATTCCAGATAAGACTGGAGCGCAGCCGCGCCGCCGGCCGGAACGCCCGACGGAACCACGAGGTCGAATTTGTAACCGTCCTTCGCAAGTCCCTCGACGATCGGTTGCGCTTCCGGGCTCGTGGCGAGTCCGCCCCGCAGTTTCGTCACCCCGAGATAATTGAGATTGTCCTCGACGAGGGCGAGGTTGTCGTAGGCGCCCCAGGAATATCCAACGTGAACATTGACGCCGATGGAACTGACAAAGGTGCTCGCCGACAGGATCGTCTGATCTGGTGATGCGGTAGTCATCGGTATTTCGGAGCCTTTTCTGAAACGCGAGAGTTCGGTGCCGCCTGCGTCTGTCGTATCGGCCAATCTCTGTTTTTCGAGTTGGTGAGATCGGTAAAAATGGAAGCACCCGGAGATTTTCTCACCGACGCTTCCTGCGCGACGCCCACAGCGCACGAATCTGCGTGGACTGAGATTGATCGATGAAGACCACGGCAATGTGCTTGCAGCGTGACGTTCGAATGGCGATGCAACGACGATGTTCGATCGATGTTGTGCCGGTGCCTAATCGAAACGCATTTGCTTGTCGCGCGAGCAGCCTTGCTTCGAATCTATTGTGTTAAGCGCCGTTAAGCCTGTGGCGTGGGCGGATCGAGTTGCCTGCGAGTCACGACCGCAAAAAATATCGATCGAACTTCGAATGTGACAGTTGTTCGGGCGTTGAAGGCTTGCAGCGCGCTTCCGAATTTTCCCGCGTGCAGTCGGGAAGCGAGAAAGTAAATCTATGGAACTCGCCACCGGAGTTTTGTTTTCTCTCCTGGTCGCTGCGACATCGTGTCGACGTCAATGCAGAAGGATATCGAGTCTGTCTTTGGCCGATGAAGAAACCCCTCGTTGATGTGCAGGGCCAGTCGAACGAACGACGCCGACCAGATGAGAGGTCCAATCTGTGTGCACGAGGTGCGGCGATCGGTGCGTTGACGGCGGGACAATCGGTCGCGGACCCGGCGGGCAAGGGGCCGGGGGACGTTTCAACCGGGCGTTGCTTGCGGAATTTGAAGGGAACGCCGACTTCCGGCGGAAGGCGCGAACCCGAGAAGCGGACTTCGGACGTCGTCTGCAGTGCCGGGGCGGAGTGTCGCAGATCCGCAACGTCAATATGTTAGGCGCGCAACGCTGTTGCGGGCAAACCGCTGGCACGGCATGGAATTTGCCGCTAAGCACTGACCGAAATGTCGTCGATTGAACGGAGTAAGGCCATTCCCATGCAAGATCCCGCCCCGAATGTCATGTTTCTGGTTGAGGTCGTGAATTGCAATGACGGGATTGCATCCTATTGCGAGACCCTGGCCACGGGATTGCATGGCCGGGGCGTGCAGATCCACCTGGTCTCCGGTGCCGTGCGCTCGGACGAGAAGTCCGAATACAAGCGTCAGAAGCTGGCGGCGGCCGTCAAGGAATGGCACGTCATTCCGGGACTTCGGAAGTTGCCTTCGCTGTCGATCTTCATGCGGTTGTTGAAGCTGATCCGGAAGAACAACATCACCGTGATCAACGTCCACGGGCTGGGCATGCTGATGTGGGGCCGGCTGCTCGCGCTGCTCACCGGCGCGCGCTGCGTTGCGACCTATCATCCCTCGGTGCTCGGGAACATCGAGAAGGTGCAGAATGCGCCGCAATCGACCTTCAGCCCGGTCCAGGTCCTGTTCTTCAACCTCTTCTTTCCCCACACCCTCATTCTGATGTCGGAGGAATCGCTCCGGCATCTGCGCCGCTACGTGCTGTTCGGCAAGAACCGGATCGCCAAGGTCTATGGCGGCGTCGACACGGTTCATTTCCGGCCGCCCTCGGATGCCGAGCGCCGCGATGCGCGCGCGAAATTCGGCGTTGCCGACGGTGAGTTCATGTGCCTGCTGGCAGCCCGTCTCGCCTGGGTGAAGGGCCACGACCTCCTCATCAAGGCGGCGCGCAAGATCCGCGACGGCGCCAGTTCTCCGCCGATCGACATCAAATGCTACTTTGTCGGCAGCGGCGGAGCCGAGCGCGAGAAGGAAATCAAGTCGTTCGCTTATGCTGGCGAGAAGGACAAGGACACCTTCAAGTTCCTCGGGTTCATGGGCGACGTCCGCGAAATCCTCTGGGCCGCCGACGTGTTCGCGCTGCCGAGCCGGTTCGAGGGATTCCCGCTCGGCGTTGCCGAAGCCATGGCGACGGGCCTCATTCCGGTCCGGACTCCGGCGGGCGGCGCGACTGATCAGATCATCCAGGGCCAGACCGGCTTCATCGTCCCGTTCGAGGACGTCGACGCGCTCGTCGGTGCGCTCGAGAAGGTGGCCGACCCCGCGATGCGCGCCGCGCTGTCGCGCAATGCTCTTGCGCGCGCCCAACAATATTTCGGTGTCGGGCCGATGGTCGACGAGACTCTCAGGATCTACGGTTTGACCGGCGATACCAGCGGCAACGCGCTGGCTCACGCGGTGAAGGCCTGATCCTAACTGCGTGCCGAGGCCAGCAGATCGCCTCGCCACGTCACCAGAACGACGGCGAGGCCGGCAAAGACGATCTTTCCCGCGAGCCAGGTCAGGGAGTCCGACGGAGCCGCCGCTAGCATCGCGATCGCGGCGGCCGCAACGGTCGCTTCCAGGATCAGCAGCGCCCTTGGCGCCGCCCTGAACCGGATCAGCGGACCGCTGGCGAAGAGGATGATGAGCGCGGTGGCCAAGGCCGCGCTCGCGATCTGTCCCGCCACCGATATGTGCAGTAACGCGCCGATCGAGGATGCCGCCGACACCAGCAGCAGCTGGCACGCCGCGACGACGACCAGTCTCGTCGCCGATTTGGTTAGATGCGGCACGATCGCGAGCGTGGCCTGAAGGTGGGTGTGGAGGAAGTAGAAGATCGCCGCGACCGGCGCCGCGTTGAGGAAATCGACCAGCAGATCGGCGGGCACGAACAGATGCGCCGCGTCGGGCAGGAGGCCGATCAGCCCGCCCAGCATCACGATCGTCGCGCAGAGGATGAATTCGAGCATGCGGGCGCTGGCCCTGCGCGCTTCGCCGTCGACGCCGCGCTCGAACTGGACCACGACATTGGGATAGCAGACGGTGTGAATGGCGGCCACCAGGACCGAGAACGGGCGTTGCAGGAGGTCGATCGCCATCGAGAAGCCGGCCGCTCCGGTCGACGCGCGGCCGAGCGTGGCGATCACGATCAGGCGCAAGGTGACGGGTACGGAGAGATGAATGACGGAGGCGGCCGCAGCCATGATGCCATAGCGGCAGAAATTGCCCCAGTCGGTCAGCATGGCGCGTCGCGACGCGCGCCGTAGCGAGGTGCGATGCACGACCAGGCTCAGGAGAAGCACCGCGCCGTAGCTCGCGGCCATGCCGCACAGCGTCGCTGCAGCCGTGCCGTGGAGCAGCGCGCCCGCGATGGCGCCGGCCAGAAGCACGCTGGCACGCAGGATCAGGAGGACGGACGCGGTCCCCAGCCGGTCGGACACGCGGACGATCATGAAATAGAGGTCGGTGGCGCCTTGCAGCACGGCCATCGCCAGCGCGAGGGCGACGACGCTCGTCTCGAGCGTGCCCAGCAGTCCCGCCACGCCGCCGACGAGCAGCAGCACCAGCGCGCTGAGCAGCCCGGCGCTGAACAGCGAGAACCGCAGGCGCGCGGCTTCTTCTCCGGAAGCTGCGGCGAGGAAACGAACGCCGGCCAGTTGCAGCCATTCGAACACGAAGACGCAGAACAACTGGCTCGTCGCCAGCGCCAGCGAGAACGAGGTGTACTGGGCCGGCGAGAGGATATGGCTGACGGCGAAGATCAGAATGATCGCGGACGCACTCTGGTAGATATAGCTGCCGAATGCGAGCAGGCTGATCATGTCTGGCAATGCGTGAGAAAGAACATGGCGGGATGGTTGAGGGCCATTGGCGGCATCTGCGTCAGCTTCGGCTATGTGCGAGGCGTGCCGCGGCCGCGCGTGAGCTCGTCGTAGACGTTGCGATAGCCGGCGACGACGTCGTCAAAAACCCATTTGTCGATGCCGGACTTCAATCGCTCGCTCATCTCCACGATCTGCTGCGGCGCTTCGATGATCGCCGAAATGCTCTTGGCGATCGAGGCGGGATCGGGCGACGTCAGCCAGCCGGTCACGCCAGGCTTGATCGCCTCCTGAATGCCGCCGAACGGCGTGCCGAGCAGGGGTTTGCAGGCGGCCTGCGCGTCGGCGACGACGAGCGGGCAGGGATCTTCCCAGACCGAGGGGACGACCACCACGTTCACCTGTTCGTAAAACTGCTTCGGCTGTACGAAGCCGAGAAATTCGATCCGTGCATTCGGAGCGAGCGCCTTGAGCTGCTTCTGCTGGCTCTCGGTTGTGTGGCCTGCGATGACGAGCCGAAACCGGTCAGGCGGAATCGTCGCGATGGCGCGCACGAGATTGTAGATGCCCTTCTCTTCGGTCAGGCGTCCGATGAAGCCGAACGTGACGGTGCCGTCGACCATCGCGGTGTCTGCGTTGCCGACGTTGGCGGTCGAGGCGTTTCGAATGACGATCTTCAGCGGTGTCTGCGTGAACAGGCCGAGCTGGGTATGGATGTCGAGAATGCGCTGGCTGACGCCGACGACGGCATCCAGATGTCGCGTCGCCCCGCGACGGCGAAGGGTCAGGATCTGACAGCTCATGCAGCTCGATTCGCAGGCATGTCCGTCCGAGAAGCGCGAGCAGCGCGGGCAGGTGAGATAATAGTCGTGAAGCGTGTGCAGGACCGGAATGCCGAGCTCGGCGGCGGTCCGCCACACCGCGGTCGTCAGGCCGGAGAGATTATTCGAGTGCAGGATGTCAGGCTTGAAGGCCTTGATGCGCGCCGCAACGAGCTCCGACATTGTCTGCCAGTCCTCGATCGCGTGCCAGATGCCGCGCACCGGCGAACTGTGCTGCTTGGCGAAAGGGAAATAGATGTTGTGTACGGGCGCCGAATACACGTCGATGCCGTTGCAGGTCTCCATCTGCTGGTTCGATGCGGACGCGGCACGTATCACTTCCACGCCGTCGTTCTGCCCGACCAGGGTCTCGGCGAGGCGGCGGACGAACGTTTCCGCGCCCCCGACCACCTTCGGTGCCAATGGCGTTGGATAGAGGGATGACGTGATAAGGATCTTCATCGAAAAGGTCTGTCCAGCTATCCTGCCAAATGGCTTTGCTGAAATCTCCGTTTCGGCTTATTGCCGGTTGGTTCGATTGTTGTTCAAATAGACGTCCAAATATTGTCCTGTCACTGAATCCGCCGAAAACCTCTCGGCAAATCCTGGCTGCGGAGGCCGGGAGACTTTCCAGTGTGACCTTTCGTTGACGGCCTTCAGCATCAATTCTCCCAGTCGCTTATGATCGCTGGGCTCGTAGGACCCAACCATATTGGAAAACCCCGCGATCTCGGGAATCCCGCCGGCCGTCGAGCAAATCGTCGCCCGGCCGGCGTTGATGCTTTCGATCAACGTGCGCGGCAGCGGCTCCGGCCAGACCGAACTCACCAGGCAGACGTCGATGCTGGCATAGAATTGAGCTGCCTTGGCAAAGCCAAGCCATTCGACCTTCTTTCCGCTGCGGCTTTTTAGCCCCCGCACGTAATCCTCAAGCCCTTTTCCGGCAATTTTCAGTTGCCAGCCCTCGTCGGGAAGCTGCTCGGCCGCCTTGAGGACTACCTCAATACCTTTTTCAGCCTCGAGCCGCCCGATGAACCCGAATATCAGATCATCCGAGCTCGAAGCTGGTGACGGCACCACGGAGCTCGGATCGGCGATGTTGAAGATGACGCGGCCATCGGTGCCGGGGAAATATTTCAGCCTGGTGTGCTGGTCGAGCACGAATTGGCTGTTCGAGACCACCGCATCGACCATACGCGAGGCCAGCAGATAAGGCGACGTCATGGCGGCGCAGACGGTGCAGCGCTGCGCGCATGTCGCATCGCCCCGAAACAGCGTCGAGCGTTTGCAGAGCAGGGAATAGTCGCGCAGGGTGTGCACGATCCTGATGTTGCGCCGCCTGGCTTCCGACCACAGCGAGACCGAGAAGCCCGTGAGGTTGTTGGTGTGGACGACGTCGGGCTTCTCGATGTCGAGAATTTCGGCGAACCGCACCGCGGATTTGCGATTCCATGTGTCCTTGAGATGCCACTTCAGGCGCTGGACCGAGGAGGGCTTCCTGTCGTTGCCGAACGGCCAGTAATCGTTGTCCATCGGCACGCGGTATACGCGCACGCCCTTGAGTTCGTCGATCGTGCGCTCCTGCTTGTTCTGAAGGCAGACCACGGACACCTGATGGCCGCGCTGGACGAACGCCTCCGCGAGCAGCGACACAGACACTTCGGCGCCCCCGATGATCTCGGGCGGATAGAGCGTGTTAACGATCAGTATTTTCAAGGATAGCCTCGGATTAGCAGCCCGCCGCAGCGTCAGTTCGATGGCCGGATCTCGAAATCCGGCACGGCCGTGCCCTTGACGCTGACAAGCAACGGCGTTGTCGATAACGCCGTCCAGGCGCCGGCGGCAGGGCCCGGCGCTTGCTGACATACATATCTGATCTCGGCATTCGGTTCCGCATTTTTTAATCGAACTTCGAAGCGCTTCGACGCAGTCTCCGACCAAAGCGCGAGTTTCGTTTCCGATCCACTGTCACTGCGAATCTGCACGACGCCGGGCGCCGGCGTGGTTCGCGTTGCCTTCAGGCTGGTGCGGATGAAGGCCCAGCTTTCGCGAATGGAACACACGGCAGGCTTCGGCGAATTGTCGAAATGATAAATGCCGAAATTGTCCTCCAGTTCACCAGGCTTCGTCCCACTGTCCTTCAGCTCGTAGAGCCATATCCCCTTGAGCCAGGGACCGGCGGTCGAGGCCCAGAGGATGATCTGCGCCATGTTGTCGGCGGCAAGCTGCTCGGTCACGCCGCATTTCGCGCTTGGTGTCGGCCAGCCCGTTTCGGTCAGATAGATCGGATAGTCGGGATTGCCGGTCGCCTGTGCGACGCGTTGATGAAGATTTTGCAGCCGTTCGATCGCCTCGGCTGCGGTCCGCCCGGCCGGTGACAGGCAATGGTTGTAGATGTGAATGGACATCCCGTCCGCGATACGAAGCAGGTCGGTCTTCAGCAGGGCGTCGGTCCATTTCCAGCCGGGATCGTCGCCCAGCGCTCCGACCACGAAAGGCGCGGACGGCGCCGCTTGCTTGACCGCGGGCTGCACCGATCGGGCGAGCGTCGCATAGTTTTCGACGGTGAACAGCGGCTCCGCGCGCGCTCTGAGATTGTACTCGTTCCACAACTCGAAGATCGGCTGCCGTGATGCGACCGCTTGCGCGGCTGCCGTGGCATAGGTGACGAATCTTTGGCGCGCTTCGTCGGTCGTCGGCGGATCGGAATTCGGGACGAGATGATGGCCGGTCCCGAGAATGAGCAGCGGGATTCCGACGCCGGACCTGATCTGGTTCTCGAGGCGGCCGTTCAGGGCATTGAAGCCGAGCCGCTTGCCGGGCAGCTCGAAATCCGACCAGGGGAAGTCGTCGCGGAACGAGGTGACCCCCAGCTCCTTCATCTGCTTGATGGCGGTCGCGGGCACATAGCCGCGGGCGCTGGTGACGCCGCCGAGGCCCTGGTGCGTGCCGACGCCCAGCAGGAAGCGCTGATCGAGCGGCTGCGCATTCTGTGCGTCTGCAGGATATGAGAGGCCGGCCGCGACGCAGAGCCCGCACATCAACATCCGGAAACGACGCAGGGCGCGTTTCCTGTTTTGCTCGGTCACGCTCGTGTCCACTCCTGCTCGCGTCAACCCGACAAGGCTAATACTCTTCTGTGGCCCCAATGGGGTGGGGCCGCCTTGTCTGCACGCTCGTCATTGAGCGCGCTGAGTTGGGCTATTTGGAGTTCACGACCACCGAGCTGATGTTGTCCGCGTTGGCGGTTGCCGCGTTCAGCGGGGCCATGAGCTTGATGAATTCGATCGACGGCGATTCCGCCACCGAGATCACGTCGTGATCGCGCATCCTGAACGTATCCGCCTGGAACCAGCCGTCCGGCTTGCTCATGTCGAACTTGTAGACGGCAGGGACCGACTTGGTCGGGAACTGGGATACGGCGATGCCGATCTTCTCCAGCAGCGGCTTGGGCTCGAAACGGTAGACGTAGATGGACTTGGAGTCCGCACGGGCGCCGTCGAGACCGCCTGCCTTCGCGATGGCTTCAGCCAGCGACATGTTGTCGTTCTCGAATGTGAAACGACGGTTGTTGGTGCCGCCGATCGATCCCGGAGACGGCGTCGAACCGAACACCATGTAGACGCGCGGAATGCGGGTCAGGAAGACGACGTCGCCTGGAGCGAGCAGCGCGTCCTCGTTGGGGTTGTGCACGACCGAGGACATCGTCTCGCTGTAGGTGCGGCCCTCGCGCTTGATCGTGATCGTGCTCTCGTAGGACGGATATTTCGGGCCTCCGGCGCGCGCGATCGCGCCCATCAGGCGAATCCCGCCCGGATCGACCGGGAAGCGGAGGGGCGAGTTGACTTCGCCGAGCACGCTGATCTGGTTGCCGCGCTGTTCGGCCACGCTCACGACGGCCTGCGGATCGATGGCGCGGTCCTTGAGACGCTCGCGGATGATGTTCGAAACGGCGCGCGGCGTCAGCCCTGCGACCTTGATCGATCCGGCGTAGGGGATGTTGATGTTGCCGGACTGGTCGACCTGCTGGCGCGGAATGTCCACGAAGTTGCCCGGCCGCACGCCTGCTTCGCGCGGAATGAACAGGCCGCCTGCCTGCGCTTCATATACGGTCACGGTGACGATGTCGCCGATGCCGATGGTGACGTCGCGGTAGTTGCCGCCGGGGAGGCGGGAGAACACCATTCCGGCGGAGTCCGTGAACGCGTTGGTCGCCTGCAGGATCGCCGGATTGACCGGCATCAGGGCATAGGCGAGCGGCGCGGTCGGCTCGGTGATCAGCGCTGCATTTGTTTGCGTCGCGACGGCATCAGGAGCGTCTAACGGAATGAAGCTACCGCAACCCGTCAAGGAGAAGCTGATCGCAGCAGCGGCCAGGATTCGGCTAATACCGAAATCAAAATCAAAACGTTCGGTCTTAGCCACCACTATTCCCTCGCACTCATCTAAAATCGGAATCACCGTACAAATCCCGTGCTGCGGAGTCACTGCTACGTCTTCGACTTTATGGTAAAGCACTTGTGGCTGTGACCTTATTGCCACTTGTGAACGCGGATACACGCCGAAATCTCTGTCCAAAATTTGTGCGGAACATCCTCTTAAATAAGCAGTTCGCAAACCATACATACACGTGTCAGGTCGATGTCACGATTGAGACTGCGATCGAACCAATGAGCAGCGCGCGGCGACGGACATGCAGATGCGACGGCATTGTCGCGAGATGACATCGCCATGAACTTCAAGTGTTGGATCCCGTCCTGAGTGATCCTGCGTTGTGTTTTCGTCGTCCTGCGGCGGGCATGGCGCCAGAGCGGACGTTCTCGCCGGGTCATCGGACCAATGTTTCTGCGACGGGATTCCACCTCCGTTAACGCTTAGATTTGGAAGCTGGCGTCACGCTGGCGTCCGTAAGGTCTTCCTAATCCTGATCCGGCTAGTGGTCGGCCAAACAAAAGGAAGGCGAAGACGATGTTGCACACCGGATCACTGCTGTTCGCGGCCGGCTTTCTCACCTGCGCGATGATCGTCGCGTCGGCCATTGCGTGGTCGTTCTCCGATAAACGCGTGAATGACGGCGAGTTCGCGCAGGGCGATGCCCGCCGGCTGGCCTGATCAGCCGGTCGCTACGATCGCAGATTGTTCGGGAAATCGGACTGCAACTTCGCTTGCTGCCCGGATTCGCTCATCCGCACATGCACGACGTCGGCATAAACCTGACTAAGCGTGCGGTGGGTCTGCTCGATGTCGTAGAGGCGGGTGAAACGCTCATATCCGGCACGGCCGACCGCAGCCAGGTCGAGCCTGGTTGCGCGTTGAAAACCTTCAACCAGCTTTTCGGCCGAGACTTCGTCGCACAGCACGCCCGTCGCATTGTCTTCGACGATTTCCGGCAGGGCTCCGATGCGGAAGGCAATGATCGGCTTGGCCGCCCGCATCGCCTCGATGGCGACCAGGCCAAACGCCTCCCAGCGTGAGGGAATCGCGACCATGTCGGCCTGGTCGAGCTCGGCCTCGATCTGGTTGCGGTTCATCCAGCCCAGAAAAGAGACGTTGGCGGGCAGATCGCTTCTGCGGAATTTGCTGACGACCGAGGCGCCGATCAGGCGCACGTCGAGCTTGTCTCCGAGTGCGCGCGCCGCCTCGATCAGGAGATCGTAGCCCTTCTGACGGTCGAGACGCCCGATGAAGAGGACCTTGATCTTCTCCGACCGCCATTGCGCTGCGCCCTTGTCGAGCGCAGGACGCTGCTTGGAAATCCCGTTGTGCACAAGAACCAGGCGATTCGCCGCGATTCCGACCTGCTTGGCGTCGGCCTGCTCGCTTTCCGAGATGCAGACGATGCGATGGGTGAATTTCGACAGCACGAGCTCGGTGAACTTCGTCACCTCGCGGCTGAGGCGGCCGGTTTCGCGGCCGAAGGCCCAGCCGTGCGGGCAATAGACGATGCGCGAGCGCCGATAGGTGAGCCAGAGCACCGGGCGCACCACGAGCCCGGCGAACGACGAGTGCAGGTGGATGACGTCAGGACGAAGCTGCCGGACTGCGCGCATGGTTGCAAACAGCATGCGAAACAGGCCGACCGCGTTGCGTCCGTCGCGCGGAAAAGTGGTGACCGCGTCGTCCTCGATGTTCACCAGGTCGCTGCGATGGTCGGAGGGAACGACATAGTTGACGTTGCCGGGGCCGAAGCTCGCGCTCTGGTGCGGATGCAGCTCGTTGAGGTAGGTCGCGATGCCGCCACGGACCGTTTCGGCGACATGCAGAATCTTCAGGCCGCTGGACAACGGTCATTCCTTCCTTGTCTTGAAGGCGCCAGATACTGGAGACGCCGGATCTTGCAGGCGCACGTCTAACCTCGCTAAGCAGCAATAATCGGGCCGCGTCATTGTTTCGCACGGTCGGATGTGGATCGGGATGCCGGTTTGGCGAGGAATTCGAGCATCGCTGCGGCGGACTTGGCCCAGGAATATGTCATAAGGCGCTGCCGCTGCTTCTCCTGTTCCACCGGCGAGATCCTGCCGAGTTCAATTCTTTCGCGCATCCGTGCCGACAGCTGGTCCGCGTTGAGCGGATCGAAATAGACGGCGGCATCGTTGCAGGTCTCGCGCACGGCATCGGCGGAACTCGCGATCACCGGACAGGCGAAGAACATCGCCTCCAGGGGAGGCACGCCGAATCCCTCATAAAGGCTCGGAAACACGAATGCGGCGGCCCGGGAGAACAGCGCGGCAATCTCCTCGTCCTTCAGGCGCCCGGCGATGACGACGCCGGCCCTCGATTCCGCGGCCGCGCCCCCGAACACCTTGTTGTTATCGCCGCCGACCACGATCAGCGGAAAATCGGCGCGGCCAAGCTGCTCGGCGGCGCGAATGGCCGTATCGACATTCTTGTTCTTCGTCATCGAGCCGACGAAGAGGAAGAATTGATGGGGCGCAAGACGCAGCTTGTCGATGATCGAGAAGTCGGGCGCGACGGTCGCAAAATGTTCCGCGCTGTTCGCAATGACGGGGATCGAAGCCGGATCCAGCGACAGCACCTCGGCAAGTTCGTTGCGTGAAAACGCCGAAACTGTTGCGATCGTTGCCGTGCGCGCCAGCAGATGGCCGAGCGTCCGGTGCAGGGCGAGGTAGCGCCAGCTGAAGAAGTCCGGCCGCCGGAAAACCTGCGCGTCGTGAATCACGACGAGATGGTCGCGGTGGAGTACGGGGCCGGAATTGGCGAGACTGACGAGACGGGTGCCGGCCGCGGCGCGCGCCAGATCGATCTGGTCCCACGCGTGCCCCTGCAAAGATCCGATCTGCTTGATGGCAATGCGGCGAAGACCTGGAAGCGTCTGCGCATTCGGCGGCGCAAGGATTTGCCACTCTGCATCCAGCAGTTGCTGCGGAGCCTCTCCGCTCGCGAGCAAGCGGTCCATCGCCTTGACGATCTCGGCGGCGTAGCGCTGCACGCCCGTGAGCGATTGTGACAGGAACCTGCCGTTGATGGAGAGTTTCAAAGTCGATCTTTTTCTTTGCGGGTTCTTGCGCGAACAATGCCCGAAGACTGAGCATCAGGCGCCGAATATACGTCCTATGACGTCTAGCACATGTGGCGCTATCGTCCGAGCATCCTTGCAGGCGGATAGCATGCGATGGTGCATGACGCCATCATGTTTCCTACACATTTCGATGCGCTTGCATGGGCGGACTGATTTGATGATTGTCGTGACTGTCCAAACCTTGCCTCTCATGTCCTGGTCTGGCAATGCTCCGCGGAATGAACGAGATGACAACTTTGCGRCCAGTGATCGTTACCGGTGCTGCCGGCTTTATCGGAATGCATGTTTGTGAACGGCTGTTGGCACGTGGCGAGCAGGTCGTCGGCATCGATGCAATCACTCCGTATTACGATCCCGCGCTGAAGCGTGCGCGTCTCGCAACGCTCGAACACCATCCAGGGTTCAAATTCCACAAGATCGATCTCGCAGACTTCGCCGCCGTGACGCGCGTCTTCGACGAGGTCTCGCCCGATCGCGTCGTGCATCTGGCGGCGCAGCCCGGCGTGCGCGCGTCGATCGACGATCCCATCACCAGCATCCGGGCCAATTGTGACGGCTTTGTCACCGTGCTCGAAGCCGGCCGGCGCCATGGTCTGGCGCATCTCGTCTACGCCTCGTCGAGTTCGGTGTATGGCGCCAACCGCACCTTGCCGTATTCGACCGAGCATTCGGTGAACCATCCGGTCAGCCTTTACGCCGCAAGCAAGAAAGCCAACGAGCTGATGGCGCATACCTTTGCGCATGTTCACAAGCTGCCGGTGACCGGGCTTCGCTTCTTCACCGTCTACGGCCCGTGGGGCCGGCCCGACATGGCCGCCTATCTGTTCACGCGCGCGATCTTCGCGAATGAGCCGATCAGGATTTTCAATAAAGGCGACATGTGGCGCGACTTCACCTATGTCGACGACATCGTCGAAGGGGTGATCCGCACCCTCGATCGGCCCGCGGCGCCGAATCCCGCGTGGAATGCCGAGCGGCCGGAAAATTCGTCGAGCTATGCGCCGTATCGCGTCTACAACATCGGCAACAACAGGTCGGTCAACCTGATGGAGTTCGTCGAGACGCTCGAGAAGATCATCGGCAAGCCGGCGATCCGCCAGCTGTTGCCGATGCAGGCCGGCGACGTCCTGGAGACGCGCGCCGACATTTCCGCGCTCCAGCGCGACGTCGGCTTCTCGCCGTCCACGTCGATCGCGGATGGCCTCGGCCGCTTCGTCGAATGGTATCGGAAGTACCACGGCGTCTGATCCCGCGGGCGACGGCACCTGCGTGTCGCCCGGGAATGCCGGCTCTTAAGCCGGTTCTTGCGCTGGTTCTTGCGCTTTTGACCGCCGGCGGCCTTGTCAGCGGGCGCGAACGGTGGTTATCCCGTCCCTCTGAACCTCTTTGACCCCGAACCAGGCGCGGGCCCATGSCTGAGCGGATCGCTCTCATCACCGGCGTGACCGGTCAGGACGGCGCCTATCTCGCCGAATATTTGCTGTCGCTCGGCTATGTCGTGCACGGCGTCAAGCGGCGCTCGTCCTCGTTCAACACCGCGCGCGTCGATCACCTCTACCAGGACCCGCATGTCGGCAACGTGCCGTTCCTGATGCATTACGGCGACATGACGGATTCGACCAATTTGATCCGCCTGGTGCAGCAGATCCGGCCGACCGAGATCTACAATCTCGCAGCCCAAAGCCACGTCGCCGTCAGCTTCGAGAGCCCGGAATACACCGCCAACGCCGACGCCATCGGCGTGCTGCGCCTCCTGGAAGCGATCCGCATCCTCGGCATGGAGAAGGAGACGCGGTTCTACCAGGCCTCGACCTCCGAGCTCTACGGCCTGGTGCAGGAGATCCCGCAGAAGGAGACGACGCCGTTCTATCCGCGCTCGCCCTATGGCGTTGCAAAACTCTACGGCTACTGGATCACGGTGAACTACCGCGAAGCCTACGGCATGTTCGCTAGCAACGGCATCCTGTTCAACCATGAGAGCCCGATCCGCGGCGAGACCTTTGTGACCCGCAAGATCACTCGCGGCGTCGCGCGTATCGAGGTCGGGCTGGAACAGACGCTCTATCTCGGCAATCTCGAAGCCAAGCGCGACTGGGGCCATGCCAGGGACTATGTCGAGGGCATGCACAGGATCCTGCAGGCCGACAAGCCCGACGACTTCGTGCTTGCCACCGGCGAGATGCGCTCGGTGCGCGAGATGGTCGAGCTGTCCTTTGCGCATGTCGGCCGCCGCATCGCCTGGCGTGGCAAGGGCGTCGAGGAGACCGGCGTCGACGAGACGAGCGGTAAGACGGTGGTGAAGATCGATCCGACCTATTTCCGCCCGACCGAGGTCGATCTCCTCGTCGGCGACGCCAGCAAGGCGCGCGAGGTGCTCGGCTGGACGCCGAAGCGCAGCTTTGCCCAGCTCGTCGAGGAGATGATGATGAGCGACCTGGCGGAGGCAAAACGGGATGCGGCCAGTGGCAAACGCACCGTTTGAGCTGAGGGGCAAGAGCGTCTACGTCGCCGGCCATCGCGGCATGGTCGGAGCCGCGCTGGTGCGCCGGCTGGCGCGGGAGGACGTCAACCTCGTCACGGTCGACCGGCGCGAGGTCGATCTCTGCAACCAGGCCGCCGTGTTCGACTGGTTCGCCAGGACGCGGCCGCAAGTGATCTTCCTCGCCGCGGCCAAGGTCGGCGGCATCGTCGCCAACAACACGCTGCGTGCCGAGTTCATCTACGACAACATCGCGATTGCCGCGAACGTGATCCAGGCCGCGCATCTCAACGGCGCCGAGAAGCTGATGTTTCTGGGCTCGTCCTGCATCTATCCGAAGCTGGCGCCGCAGCCCTTGCGCGAGGATTCCGTGCTATCAGGCCCGCTGGAGCCGACCAATGAGCCCTATGCGATTGCCAAGATCGCCGGCATCAAGATGGCGGAGGCCTATCGCAGCCAGTATGGCAGCGACTTCATCAGCGTGATGCCGACCAATCTGTACGGCCCCGGCGACAATTATCACCCTGAATTGAGCCACGTCGTCGCCGCCCTGATCCGCCGCTTCCACGAGGCGAAGGTTTCGGAAGCAAAGAGCGTCATCGTGTGGGGCACCGGCACGCCGCGGCGCGAGTTCCTCTATGTCGACGACATGGCGGATGCCTGCGTGCACCTAATGAAGACCTATTCGAGCGCGGAGCTGGTCAACATCGGCACCGGCGAGGACATCACCATCGCCGAGTTCGCGCGCGTCGTGGCCGCCATCGTCGGCTACAGCGGCGAGATCAGTTTCGACACCTCGCGTCCCGACGGAACGCCGCGCAAGCTGCTCGACGTCAGCCGGCTCGCCAAGCTCGGCTGGCGCGCGACGACCTCGCTCGAGGACGGCGTGAGACGCGCTTACGCGGCGTATCTCTCGCATACGTAGAATGCAACCAATGCATGTCGCGTATTTCAGGAGATGACCGCAACGCCTGTCACGCGCGGCGGTTAAGGTTTATTCGGTTCGCGAAGCAACCTGCCCTAATGTTGGGCGTGCGGCCGGATACAGAAATGGTCTAGGGTGTTCAGTGGAACATCCGTCTTCAACGGAAAGAGTTTTTCATGCGAATCGCGATGATCGGAACGGGCTATGTGGGACTGGTGTCCGGAGCCTGCTTTGCGGATTTCGGTCACGACGTCACCTGCGTCGACAAGGACGAGAAGAAGATCGCGGCGCTTCATCGCGGCGAGATTCCGATCTACGAGCCCGGCCTCGACGAGCTGGTCGCGACCAATGTGAAGGCCAAGCGGCTCGACTTCACCACCGATTTGTCGAAGCCGGTCGCGGACGCCGATGCCGTCTTCATCGCGGTCGGCACGCCCTCGCGCCGCGGCGACGGTCACGCCGATCTGTCCTATGTCTACGCCGC
>NZ_JBFRFR010000028.1:0-90593 GCF_052114925.1 Bradyrhizobium sp. 2TAF36
CTCAAGGGCCCTCAAGGGCCGTGCGGTGGAAGCATGACCCCCCACATGCTGACCAGGTCGCTGGACCGCGGCGCGACGATCTTTCTCGCCATCGTCGCGGCCTGCGGCATCCTCATCCCGCTCTCCAACCTGCTGCTGCCCGCGGGCTCGGTCCTGCAGGTGCCGACCTATCTGGTCGCGCTCTGGGGCAAATATGTCTGCTACGCGATCCTCGCGCTCTCGATCGACCTGATCTGGGGCTATTGCGGCATCCTCTCGCTCGGCCACGGCGCCTTCTTCGCGCTCGGCGGCTACGCGATGGGCATGTACCTGATGCGGCAGATCGGCACCCGCGGCGTCTACGGCAACCCGATCCTGCCCGACTTCATGGTCTTCCTGAACTATTCGAAGCTGCCCTGGTACTGGTACGGATTCGACATGTTCTGGTTCGCGGCGCTGATGGTGCTGGTCGTGCCCGGCCTGCTTGCGTTCTGCTTCGGCTGGCTCGCCTTCCGCTCCCGCGTCACCGGCGTGTATTTGTCGATCATCACGCAGGCGATGACCTACGCGCTGCTGCTCGCCTTCTTCCGCAATGATTTCGGCTTCGGCGGCAACAACGGCCTGACCGACTTCAAGGACATCCTCGGCTTCAACGTGCAGGCCGAGGGCACCCGTGCCGCGCTGTTTGCGCTGAGCTGCCTGGCGCTGATCCTGAGCTTCCTGATCTGCCGCTCCGTCGTGTCCTCCAAGCTCGGCAAGGTTCTGATCGCAATCCGCGACGCGGAATCGCGCAGCCGGTTCCTCGGGTACCGCGTCGAATCCTACAAGCTGTTCGTGTTCACGTTGTCGGCCTGCATGGCCGGCGTTGCCGGTGCGCTCTACGTGCCCCAGGTCGGCATCATCAACCCGAGCGAGTTCGCACCCGGCAATTCGATCGAGGCGGTGATCTGGGTCGCGGTCGGTGGTCGCGGTACGCTGATCGGCGCTGCACTCGGCGCCGTCGTCGTCAACTACGCAAAAACGTTCTTCACCTCGGGCATGCTCGCGCCCTACTGGCTGTTCATGCTGGGCGCGCTGTTCATCCTGGTGACGCTGCTGCTGCCGAAGGGCATCGTCGGCACCTTCAATGCCTGGTGGGAGTCGTCCAAAGAAAAACGCACCGCGGCGACCAGCGCGAGCGCCGCGGCCGAAGATGGCGTCACCGAACCCAAGATGGCGGAGTAGGCGCAATGAACGTCATGGATACACGCGCGACCTCCGCGATGCTCTATCTCGACGGCGTGCACGTCTCGTTCGACGGCTTCCACGCCATCAACAATTTGTCGCTGACGCTCGCGCCCGGCGAGATGCGCGCCATCATCGGCCCGAACGGCGCGGGCAAGACCACGATGATGGACATCATCACCGGCAAGACCAAGCCCGACGAGGGCACGGTGCTGTTCGACGGCGTCACTGATTTGACGCGTCTGGACGAGACCCGCATCGCCGAGCTCGGCATCGGCCGCAAATTCCAGAAGCCGACCGTGTTCGAGAGCCAGACCGTGCAGGACAACCTCCTGCTCGCGCTCAATGTCGACCACAGCGTCAAGGGCACGCTGTTCTGGCGCGGCAGCAGGGCGGAGTCCGAGCGCATCGACAAGGTGCTCGAGACGATCCGCCTCACCGACGCCCGCAACCGGCTCGCCGGCAGCCTCAGCCACGGTCAGAAGCAGTGGCTCGAGATCGGCATGCTGCTGGCGCAGGATCCGAAGCTGCTGCTCGTCGACGAGCCCGTCGCGGGCATGACCGACGTCGAGACGCATCTTACCGCCGAGCTGCTGAAAGAGATCAACAAGACCCACACCGTGATGGTCGTCGAGCACGACATGACGTTCGTGCGCGAGCTCGGCGTCAAGGTCACCTGCCTGCATGAAGGCACCGTGCTCGCGGAAGGAACCATCGACCAGGTCTCGTCCAACGAGCGGGTCATCGAAGTCTATCTGGGGCGCTGAGCAATGCTTGAGGTCAAGGACATCAACCTGTTCTACGGCGCGGCGCAGGCGCTGCGCGGCGTCTCCATCGCCGCAGAGCCCGGCAAGGTCACCTACGTGCTCGGACGCAACGGCGTCGGCAAGACCTCGCTGTTGCGCGCCATGGTCGGCCAGTATCCGATCTCCTCGGGCGCGATCGTGCTCGACGGCAGCGACATCACCGGGCTCAAGCCCTACGAGCGAGCGCGCAAGGGCATCGGCTTCGTGCCGCAGGGCCGCGAGATATTTCCTTTGCTGACGGTCGAGGAGAACCTCAAGACCGGCTTCGGTCCGCTCAAGCGCGAGGACAGGCACATCCCGGACGACGTGTTCTCGCTGTTCCCGGTGCTGCAATCGATGCTCGGCCGGCGCGGCGGCGACCTCTCCGGCGGCCAGCAGCAGCAGCTCGCGATCGGGCGTGCGCTGGTGATGCGGCCAAAGCTGCTCCTGCTCGACGAGCCGACCGAGGGCATCCAGCCGTCGATCATCAAGGACATCGGCCGTGCCATCTCCTACCTGCGTAACCTCGGCAACATCGCCATCGTGCTGGTCGAACAATATCTCGACTTTGCCTGCGAACTCGGCGACAGTTTCGCCGTGATGGATCGCGGCGCGGTGAAGTTCTCCTGCGACCGATCCAATCTCGATCCGGCCGAAATCAGCCGCCAGATGGCGCTGTAATCCGAATATTTCTGCCGCGGCCGGCTGGGGAGACGGATGCGCAGCGACGCTTTAACGACATCTTCGGTTTTCGAGGCGAACCGCGCCCGCGGCGCGGTGCGCTTCGACGTCCATGCCCGCGATGGCGTGACGCGGCGTGGCGTCTTGCATGAGTCCGGCTCCCTGCGCGTGCGCTTTCCCTCGCCGGAGGGCGAGGGGCTCTCCGGCGTGTTCGTCAACACGGCTGGTGGCGTTGCCGGCGGAGACAGTTTTGACATCGAGATCGCGGCAGGCCAGGGGGCACGCCTGACATTGACCACGGCCGCGGCCGAGAAGGTCTATCGCGCGCCGGGGGCGGCGGCGCAGCTCAATATCGCCTTGAAGGTCGCCGCCGGCGCGCACCTCGGCTGGTTGCCCCAGGAGACGATCCTGTTCGATCGTGCCCGGGTCCATCGTCGCTTCGACATTGAGCTCGACGAGGCCGCCTCGCTTCTGCTTTGCGAGATCGTCGTGTTCGGCCGCACCGCCATGGGCGAGCGGATGGAGCAGGGCGAGTTCATTGATCGCTGGCGGCTGCGTCGTGGTGGCAAGCTGGTGTTCGCCGAAACCGTCAGGCTCGACGGCAATATCGGTGCAAAACTTGGGCGATCGGCAGTGGCCAAGGGCGGTGCCGCGATCGGTACGGCGCTGATCGTTCCGGGCGACGAGCCGCTGATCGAGCGTATCCGCGAGGCCTCGGAGTCATTCGCCGGCGAGGTCGGAATCTCCGCCTGGAATGGCTTTGCAATGGCTCGGTTCTGTGCCCAAGATGCGGCGCGCTTGCGCGCCGACATGATGGCGGTGCTGGCGCGGACCGGCGCGGCGCTGCCGCGGCTGTGGCTGCGTTGACGGCTGCTGAATTGATGCATTGAACGGAAGAGATGCTGCATGAACCTGTCTCCCCGCGAAAAGGACAAGCTCCTGATCTCGATGGCGGCCATCGTCGCCCGCCGCCGGCTGGATCGCGGTGTCAAGCTCAACCATCCCGAGGCGATCGCGATCATCTCCGACTTCATCCTCGAAGGCGCGCGCGACGGCCGCACCGTCGCCGAGCTGATGCAATCCGGCGCGCAGGTCCTCACCCGCGACCAGGTGATGCCGGGCATTCCCGAAATGATCCACGACATCCAGGTCGAGGCGACCTTTCCGGACGGCACCAAGCTCGTCACCGTGCATGAGCCGATCAGGTAGGAGCGAGAGCATGATCCCCGGCGAACTCTTCATCCAGGACGGCGAGATCGAGCTCAATGCCGGCCGCAAGACCGTGACGCTGACGGTGGCCAACACCGGCGACCGCCCGATCCAGGTCGGCTCGCACTACCACTTCTTCGAGACCAACCCCGCGCTGAAATTCGATCGCAAGAAAGCCCGCGGCATGCGCCTCGACATCGCCGCCGGCACCGCCGTCCGCTTCGAACCCGGCCAGACCCGCGACGTCCAGCTCGTCGCCGTGGCGGGGAAGAAAACGATCTACGGTTTCCGTGGCGACGTGATGGGGAAGCTGTGAGGCATGCTCCCCGCCGTCCGCCTCATCTCCGAAGCTGCTGAGCTGGCCGCGCGCCGGCACAACGGCATGGCGCGCAAGGGGCGGGGGAACGAGCCTTACATCAATCATCTCGCGGAGGTCGCGAACCTGCTGGCGACGGCGACCGATGGCGCGGATGCCGAGCTGGTCGCGGCCGGGTGGCTGCACGACGTGATCGAGGACACAGACACCACTCGCGAGGAGCTCGCACAGAAATTCTCTGATCGCGTCGCCTCTCTCGTCGTTGAATGCACCGACGACATGAGCCTGCCCAAACCAGAGCGGCGACGCCGGCAGATCGTCGATGCGCCGAAGAAATCTGCCGGAGCAAAACTCATTAAGATCGCCGACAAGATCAGCAACATCGGCGCGCGCATTCATTCCGACCCGTCCGCCGAAGAGCGCGACGATCTCGCCGACTACAAGGGCTGGGCTGAGCAGGTCGTYGCCGGATGCCGTGGCGGCAATTCGTGGCTCGATGCAAAATTCGACGATGCCGTAAGCGCAGCGAGGGCTTCGCTGTGAACAACCAAAAATTCAAACGCAAACGGGGCTTGTGATGTCCGTCAAAATAAAGCGTTCCGTCTATGCCGACATGTTCGGCCCGACCACCGGCGACAAGGTCAGGCTCGCCGATACCGATCTCATCATCGAGGTCGAGAAGGATTTCACAACTTACGGCGAGGAGGTGAAGTTCGGTGGCGGCAAGGTGATCCGCGACGGCATGGGCCAGTCGCAGGTCACCAACAAGCAGGGCGCGGCCGACACCGTCATCACCAATGCGCTGATCGTCGACCACTGGGGCATCGTGAAGGCCGACGTCGCGATCAAGGACGGCATGATCTCCGCGATCGGCAAGGCCGGCAATCCGGACATCCAGCCGGGCGTCACCATCATCGTCGGCCCCGGCACCGACGTGATCGCGGGCGAAGGAAAAATCCTGACAGCCGGCGGCTTCGACAGCCACATCCATTTCATCTGTCCGCAGCAGATCGAGCACGCGCTGATGTCCGGGGTCACCTCGATGCTCGGCGGCGGCACCGGTCCCTCGCACGGCACTTTCGCCACCACCTGCACGCCGGGGCCGTGGCACATGGGGCGGATGATCCAGTCGTTCGATGCGTTCCCGGTCAATCTCGGCATCTCCGGCAAGGGCAACGCGTCGCGCCCCGCCGCGCTGGTCGAGATGATCAAGGCCGGCGCCTGCGCGCTGAAGCTGCACGAGGACTGGGGCACGACGCCGGCTGCGATCGATACCTGCCTGTCGGTGGCTGACGACTACGACATTCAGGTCATGATCCACACCGACACGCTGAACGAGTCCGGCTTCGTCGAGGACACGGTCAAGGCATTCAAGGGCCGCACCATCCACGCCTTCCACACCGAGGGCGCCGGCGGCGGGCATGCGCCTGATATCATCAAGGTCGCAGGGCTGAAGAACGTACTGCCGTCCTCGACCAACCCGACGCGGCCCTTCACCCGCAACACCATCGACGAGCATCTGGACATGCTGATGGTGTGCCACCATCTCGATCCCTCGATCGCGGAAGACCTCGCGTTTGCGGAGAGCCGCATCCGCAAGGAGACCATCGCGGCCGAGGATATCCTGCACGATCTCGGCGCGCTCTCGATGATGTCCTCGGACTCGCAGGCCATGGGCCGACTCGGCGAGGTCATCATCCGGACGTGGCAGACCGCGGACAAGATGAAGAAGCAGCGCGGGTCGCTCGACCAGGACAAAGGCAAGGACAACGACAATTTCCGCGTCAAGCGCTACATCGCCAAGTACACGATCAATCCCGCGATCGCGCACGGTGTGTCGAAGCTGATCGGATCGGTCGAGAAGGGCAAGCTCGCCGATCTCGTGCTGTGGTCGCCGGCCTTCTTCGGCGTCAAGCCGGACTGTATCATCAAGGGCGGCTCGATCGTCGCCGCCCCGATGGGCGATCCCAACGCCTCGATCCCGACGCCGCAGCCGGTGCACTATCAGCCGATGTTCGGTGCCTTCGGCAAGGCGCGCACCGCGTCGTCCGTGGTGTTCACCTCGAAGGCGGCGGTCACCGGCGGCCTCGCGCGAAAGCTCGGCATCGACAAGAAGCTCTATGCGGTGCAGAACACCCGCGGAAAAATCTCGAAGAAGAGCATGATCCACAACGACGCCACGCCCAATATCGAGGTCGATCCCGAGACCTACGAGGTGCGCGCCGACGGCGAACTGCTGACCTGCGCGCCCGCCGAGGTGCTGCCGATGGCGCAGCGATATTTCATGTACTGAAATAGCGCCTGGACGCATGTCCCCGGCGCATGTCCCGATTGCATGTCCTGTTGCATGTCTTGTTGCATGTCCTGGGGCGGCTTTTCCGGTTTTGCGTTCGACCCCGCCTGGTCTAAGGTCCCGCCCGGTATCTTACCTTAGAAGAAAAGCCGGGAGGATTTCTCGTGATTTACGTCGTTGCCACCTTGACCATCAAGCCCGAGACGCGCGCCGAATTCATTGCGGCCGCCACCGCCTGCATCAAGGAGACGCGGAAGGAGCCCGGCAACATCGCCTATGATTTGCACGAGAGCGTCACCGATCCCGCCAAGATGGTGTTCGTCGAGCAGTGGGAGAGCGCCGAGGCGCTGGTGCCGCATCGCGCCATGGAGCACATGAAGACGTTCGGCCGCGTCGCGGTGAAGTGTTTTACGGCGCCACCGAAGATTGAAGTGATCACGCCCGAGAAGGTCGAGACACGGTAACGGGGTAAAAGCATGATCCGGGCGACGCAGGTTAAGGGACAGCACGGCTTCACGGAGACGCCGGCGGATACGGTGGTGCTCGATTTCGACGACCGGCACCGCCGCCGCATGGCGATGACGGGGACGCGGGGCCTCGAATTCCTGCTCGACCTGGAGAATGCCGTCGCACTGCGCGGCGGTGATGCGTTGGTGCTGGAGGACGGCCGGCTGGTCGAAGTGGTCGCGGCGCCCGAGCCGCTGCTGGAGATCCGCGGCCGCGATCCGCACCACCTCATTCGCGTCGGCTGGCATCTCGGCAATCGTCATTTGCCGACGCAGATCATGGCCAAGAGCCTGCGCATCCGCCGCGACCATGTCATCGAGGCCATGGTGAAGGGCCTCGGTGCGCGCGTGATCGAGATCGAGGCGCCATTCGATCCCGAAGGCGGTGCTTACGCCGACGCCAGCCACGCGCATGGTCACGATGATCACGGGCATCACGATCACGACCATCATCACCATGATCATGGTCACGATCACCACGACCACCATGATCATGCCGCGCATGACCATGGCCACGACCATCACCATGACGAGCATTGCGACCACCCCGACCACCATCACGGCCACAAGCATGCTCATGACCACAAATGAGCCGGTGAGTGCCGGTGACCTCGCCGAGCGCGAGGCGGCGGCGCTGTACCGGCTGATGACGTGGCTGTCGCCAGCCTTTCCGGTCGGCGGCTTCTCCTATTCCAGCGGCATCGAATGGGCGGTCGAGGCGGGCGACATCACCGACACCGCGACCCTGGCCGACTGGCTCGACGCTATGCTGGGTGACGGCTCCGGCTTTTGCGATGCGACGTTCCTGGTCCACGCCTATCGCGCCGCTGAATTGGGCGAGGACACCACCTTGAACGATATCGCGGAGCTCGCCGCCGCCTTCGTGCCGTCGCGCGAGCGGCAGCTCGAGACGAGCTCGCAGGGCCGCGCCTTCATTGATATTTCCCGCGCCGCGTGGGATGCCGACGGGCTGGATGCCATGGTGGCGGCATGTCGCACGGCACTGGTCTATCCTGTCGCCGTCGGCGTGGTCGCCGCGGTGCACGGCGTGCCGCTGGCGCCGACGCTGCACGCCTTCCTGCACGCGCTGGTCTCGAACTGGATTTCGGCGGCGAGCCGCCTCATTCCGCTCGGTCAGACCGACTGCCAGCGGGTGCTGGTGAAGCTGGAAGCCGCCGTTGCCGCGACCGCCAATCGTGCGTTGAATGCGACATTGGACGACCTCGGCAGCGCGACCTTCCGCGCCGATCTCGCCAGTCTGCGGCACGAGACGCAATATACGCGGCTGTTTCGCTCGTGAGCGGTGCGGCCTTTAATCCATCGAGAGAGAGCGAGTGACATGTCGAAATCTCACGGCCCCTTGCGCGTCGGAATAGGCGGCCCGGTCGGATCGGGCAAGACCGCGCTGATGGACCTGCTCTGCAAGACCATGCGCGAGCGCTATGACATCGCGGCGATCACCAACGACATCTACACCAAATGGGATGCGGAATTCCTCGTGCGCTCGGGCTCGCTGACGCCGGACCGCATCGCCGGCGTCGAGACCGGCGGCTGCCCGCACACCGCGATCCGCGAGGACGCTTCGATGAACCTGGCCGCGGTCGCGGACATGCGCGCAAAATTCCCCGGGCTCGACCTCGTGCTGATCGAGTCCGGCGGCGACAATCTGGCTGCCACTTTTTCCCCGGAGCTCGCCGACCTCACCATCTACGTCATCGACGTGGCGGCCGGCGACAAGATCCCGTCCAAGGGCGGCCCCGGCATCACCCGCTCCGACCTCCTGGTCATCAACAAGATCGACCTCGCGCCCCATGTCGGCGCCTCCCTGGAGAAGATGGAGACGGACGCCAGGCGCATGCGCGGCGCGCGCCCCTTCGTCATGACCAACCTGAAAAAGAGCGAGGGGCTCGACCAGATCGTCGGCTTCATCGAGGCCAAAGGCGGCCTGAAACGGGCAGGCTGACGGCGCGACGACGTGGCGCAGGGCGTTTTTCGCCGTTAACGTCTGGGGCAAAAGCCGCATCCGCGGAACAAATTTCGGACACGGCGATTAACTACCTCCGGTGCCCGGAGCAAAGCCTTCATGGCCAGACCATCGGCCGGGCGAATTAAGCTTTTCAGGCGACCGAAGTTGCGTACTGATGCCTCCTCCTTCATTATCTCCATTACTGGGGTCCACTCTGTTTCGGCACATGGCCGTTCGAGCGGCGTTGATATGCTCCGTGTTTATTGCCGACCTGCTGTTTTCGCCTGAGTAGTCGAAGTGGTCCGGCTGGGTTTTATCATCGGTTTCATCGCCCTGCTCGGAGCCCTGCTCTCCGGGCTCGCGGCCTATCGCGTCCACGACCAGGAGCTGGCACTGGACCGGATCGCGCTGGCGCGCGCGATCGACGTCCACGCGAGCCTGGTCCAGGACCGGCTGACTGAGCGCGAGCTGCTTGCGCGTGTCGCCTCAGGCTTGTTCCGTGCGCCGTCGGTCATCAAGCCGAACATGCTGGAGCCGCTGCGCTCGGCCATCTACGCCTTCAAGACCGATTTCGTGGTCGCCGGGTGGGTCGCCCGGCTGAAGCCGAACGAGCTTCTGCCGGCGGAGGACGCGATCGCGAGCGCCGGCTTCCCCAATCCGCAGATTCGCACGTATGACGACAAGCCGATCGATCTTGCGAAGGTCACCCAGCCGATCGACGTGCTGATGGACCTCGAACCGCGCAGCAACGAGACCAAGGCGCTGCCCGGCCGCAGCTACGAGCAGGATCAGGTGCGCAGCGCCATGCTGACGCGCGCGCGTGTCGAGAAGAGGTCGGTCGCCTCAGACCCGGTTCAGTTGCTGCGGGGCGGCGGGCCCATCGGCATCATCGTGGCCGCGCCCGTCATTCCCGAGGGCGCGACCGAGCCGGCGGGCTTCGTCACATTCTCCTACGAGCTCGCCTCCCTGATGCTGACCAATGACGACATGTCGTTGTTCTCGGTCGCGCTGAAGGATCCGCGCAGGGAAGGTGGCGAGCTCGTTGCCAACGACCAGGGCGTGGTCTCGTCACGCATGACGGCCGCGGACGGGCCGGCGCCGTCGGCGACGCGCACGGTGAGCTTTGGCGGGCGCGACTGGCATCTCGGCTACTACGCCAAGACCAATTCGGCGCGGCGCGCCGAGCAGACGGCGATCATCGTGGCGGCGATCGGTTTTGCCATCACCGCGATGGTGTGCGGCCTGTTCGGCTATGTCGCCTACAACAATCTGCGGCTCAGCCGGGAAATCCAGGTGCGGATCGGCTTCGAGCGCCGGCTGACCGCCGTCATCGACGAGCTCAACCACCGGGTCAAGAACATCCTGGCGGTGATCCAGTCGATCGTGACGCGCACGCTCCGCCACGGTTCGGACATCGACGTTGCGCGTGAACTGCTGATCGGCCGCATCCACGCCATGTCCAACGTGGTCTCGCTGCTCAGCGAGAGCCAGTGGCAGGGCGTCAAGCTGAAGGGCCTGTTCGAGGCGCGCGCCATCCCGCATGCCGACCGCATCGCCGTCACCGGCCCCGACATCGCGGTCAGCGCGCGCGCCGCGCAGAGCCTGTCGCTCCTGTTCTTCGAGCTCGCCTCGCACTCCGACGAAGGTCTGTCGCTGGTCGGAAAGCATCCGCACATCACCGCGAATTGGACGGTGACGGGCGAGGGGACCGATGAGGTCTTCCATTTCCGCTGGGAGGAGTTCAACACCAGCGAGGCGACGCGCCGCCCGGATTCCGATTTCGGTCTGATCCTGCTCGACCGTGTCGCGCCCGAAGCGCTCGGCGGCACCGCCAAGCGCTACTTCACCGACGCCTCCTACGTCTATGAATTGACGGCGCCGATGGAGACGGTGGTCGACATGTCCGAACGCGACCGCACGGACAAGATCTCGGCGCCGGTCAGGCCGGTGCGATAGAGATCGCGCTTCAGATCGTTGCTTTGAGCATGATCTTTTCGGCAAACCGCTTCGCACTTTTCCGGATCATGCTCTAACCCTTCGGCCTCAGCACCAGGTCGACCAGATTGCGCGCGTAGGCCGGCGTGATCGGTGCAATGCCGAAGACGTAGCGGTAGAACAGGCTGCCATAGATGGCGTCGTAGAGATCCTCGGGCGCTCCCTCCGCCAGGATGCTGCCATCCGTCTGGCCCGCGGCGATCATCTCGACCAGTGCGTCGCGGCGGAATTGCAGGTAGCGGGCATAGAACAGCTCCGCCGAGCCGGTCTTGGAAATGCATTCGGAGACGACGGCGAGCTGCACCTTGCCGAACTCGCCCTGGAGCGCCTCGGCATAGGCCGCGGCATGGCGGCGTGCGCGCGCCGCGGGGCTGCCGGAGCTCGCAGGCGGCAACGGCAGCATCTGCGCGGCATGATGAAGGAAGGCGTCGATCAGCAGCGCTTCCCGCGACGGCCACCATTTATAGATCGTCATCTTGGAGACGCTGGAGTGGCGTGCGACGGCGTCGATGGAGGTGGCGGCAAGGCCGGTGGCGGCCATCAGCGCATAGGCGCTTTCGAGAATGGCGTTGGTGGTCTCGATCGATCGCGGCCGGCCGCGCCGGGGCGCGCTGTCAGCCTCATCACCCCCGCCCTTTGCCATCGCCACGCCCGGTCCCCTCACGCAGAGGCTCCCCGCATAGCGCAGCCACAGGTCTCGGCCTAGCAGAATCGCACGATTATTTGGCTAGAGCGTTTTCGAGCGAAGTGGATACCGATCCGCGTGAAGAAAACACGTCAAGACAGGAATCTAGAGCCCCGTTCCGATTAGATCGGAACGGAGCTCTAGGCCTGCTGCCTCAGGGCGGCCGGAAGGTCCTGCCGCCTCGACCACGAGATGTAATAGGCCACGGCCGTCATCGCCGCGAAGCCAACGAGGCTTACCGCGATCTGCATCACCACGAGGTTCGGTCCGGTGATCAGGATGAGATGGCCGGCGAAGGACAGGAACACGGCAACGCAGAACACCGCGAGCCATTCCTCGCCGCATGTGATCACCGCCTGAAGCGGCCGCAACTTCAGGCCGGGGTGGTCGGCCGGAATGAGATGGGTCGCGAGGAAGGCGAGCGCGAGGAAATGGATCACGCGATAGGGCGCGAGGTTTTCCTTGTCTGTCGGCGCGATGCTGTTGACGACGAAGTCCGGCAAATAGACGGCCAGCGCGGGCGAATGCCGCATTAAGGTGACGGCCATCGCGAAGATGAGATAGGCACCCGCGAGGATCCGCAGCCAGGACATGCCGTGCAACGCGCGTCCGGAGGCGCCTGTTACGGCGAACCAGCCGCCCAGGACCATCAGCATCTGCCAGCACAGCGGATTGAAGGTCCAGTCCTGGTCCGGATAGACCCGGAAATTCCAGTCGAACCAGCGCGCCGCAACGTATAGCGCGACCGATGCCGCCAGCGTCAGGTTCGGCCGCCGCAACAAACCCCATAGCGCAAACGGAAAGAACGCCATCAGCGGGATCATCAGTTGCAGGAGGTCGAGGTTCAGCGGCTCTTCCTGGAGCACGAGGCCGCGGACCAGGATGCGCAGCGGATGATCGAGAATGCCCGAGATGTTGTATTCGTGGATGATCTCCGGCGCCATCGATTGCGAGGCGACATAGGCGATGGTGTCGATATAGATCACGAAGAGCACGACATAGGCAGCGTAGAGCCGCCAGACGCGGCGGAAGATGCGCGTCGCCGCGACGACGTAGCCGCGCTCCAGCGCCATCCTGCCGTGAATGATGGCGACGCCATAACCCACCACGAACACGAACAGGTCAGCGGCGCCGCTGAAGCCGAAATTTCGGAGCGTCAGGAGATTAACGACGTTGTTCGGGATGTGGTCGACGAACACCGACCAGTTGGCAATGCCGAGCGTCAAATACAATCTGGCATCGTGATGGAATGCGGCGAGGTTCGCCTTGACGGACGGTTTCATCGCGGAAAATGACTTTTGGAATCACGGGCGCTGCTTTTAGCGGCAACCGCCCGCCTATCCGAGTAGCGTTTGCGTGAGGGGGCTGGAATTGTCCAATCTGGCGCAAAATTGCGCATGATCGCCGGATGGAATTCCCGCAAGCTCGCTCGTTCTGCCGGCGACGAAATTATCTTAGCGCTTCGACCGTTATTCGGCCGGTTCAGCCGAGGCTTCGTCGGATGCGCCGGCACGGCTCGCCATGATTCCGAGGGCGACGCCGCCGATCGCCAGGATCGGCAGCAGCCGCTTGATTCCGATGGCGCGAACGATCTGGAGGCCCGTCGCGAGCAGCATGGGGTCGGCGAGCATGCTCGAAGCGGCCGACTTCGCGGCGCGCTCGGCGGCGATCCGGGCGCGCTTCCGCATCTCCCGCTTGTAGCCCCAATAGCTCCCCGCCGCGGCAAGCGTCAGCAGGAAGAAGATGCCGGCGCCGGCGAGGCAGGCCTGCACCGGTCCGTAGGTCTGAAGGACCGAGATGAAGGCGGCCGCGCAGAGAAAGCCCGTGGTGATGAAGAGCGCGAGTGCCGCGCCCGCGGCGAGCGATGTCAGGCGGACGGTCGCGCCCGTCGATGCGCTGATGCCGTCGATGATGCGCTGTAACATGGCCTTGCTCCTCAGATCCCCGCAAGCCGGCAGCGACGGCGCGACAGCGCCGCCGTAACAACGTCAAGGTCCTGCGCCCACGCTACCGGCGCCAGGCGACACCGATCAGGAAGCCGATGCCGAGCGCGAGTCCGACGGTCGCGAGCGGCCGCTGCGTGATGGCGTCTTCCAGCGTTTCCTCGATCGAGCCGTAGGCGTCTTGCGCAGCTTCCATCATGGCGCTGCCGCGATCCGACATGTCGTCGACCGCGGAATCCACGCTCTCGCGGGCCTGGCGATAGCCGCGGCGGGCCTGCTTGCTGGTGGAATTGGCAAAGGTGTTGAGCGCGTCGGTGATCTGATCGGTGAGGGCGGCGATATCGCTTTTCACGGCTGCTACATCCTTCTCGAGGCGTTCTCTGGTGGCTTTGTCGGTCCAGTCTCTCATCCCGGTTTCGCCATTGGTTGACATCAGGAGCTCCAAAGCTGTTGGCGGCTGAGATAGCCGGAAAACGTTTCGTGCCCGGGTAAGTTCCGTTCGGGGAAACCGGTCATGCCTGCGGCAGCTGCGGCGAATTCTCCGGCAGCAGATGCTCCTTCAGGATCAGTCCGACGATCAGGAGCGGCGACGACAGGAATGCGCCCATCGGTCCCCACAGCCAGGTCCAGAAGGCCAGCGCGATGAAGACGGCAAGCGCGTTCAGGGAAAGCCTGCGCCCGATGATGGTCGGTGTGACGAAGTGCCCTTCCAGGAAGGTGATGCCGCCGAACGCGAGCCCCGCCATCAGTCCGCCGCCGATGGTCGGGAAGGCGACGAGCCCCACCACGACCAGAATGACGAACGTCGCGACCGGTCCGATGATCGGGATGAAGTTGAGCGCCGCCGCAAGCGCGCCGAGCCCGGCCGGATTGGGCATGCCGGTGATGGCGCAGATGAGACCGGTTGCGATGCCCACGCCGACGTTGATCAGTGTCACCGTCAAAAGATAGTTGCCGAGATGGACCTCGATCTCGTTGAGGATCCGCAGCGTGCGCAGCCGCGCATCGCGATCGCCGAAATTCATGATCAGCGCCCGCCGCAGGTCGCGCCAGCTCGCGATGAACAGGATCAGAGTGGCGAAGAACAGCAGGAATTCGGCGAAGGTCGGCGACAGGAATTCCAGCGTCGGTTGCACCCATTCGGCTTTCGGCAGCGGAAGGCCTGGCAGCCCCTCGGAGCCGCCCACCATCGTCTGCAATTCCTTCCACAGCGCCAGCGGCCGGTCGAAGACGTGCATCTTCTCCTTCAACTGCGCGCCCAATTCCGGCAGGCGCGAGCTCCACTCCATGGCTGGCACGGCGATCAGCGCGACGACGAAGGCGACCACCGTCGTCACCGCGATCACGATCAGCACGGCGCCGAGGGCGCGCGGCACATGCCGCCGCTCGAGAAAGCTGGCGGCCGGCGACAACATGGTGCCGGCGACAACCGCCATCATGACCGGGAGGAAGAATGCCCTGGCGACGTAGAGCACGGCGACCACGGCAATCAGGAACAGACCGGCGAGCGCAAAGGCGACAAACTCGGTGCGGCGGATCACCGGCGGCAGCTCGACATGGCTGTCGGGAAGCGGGGCGCCCTCGTTGTTGCCGGAAATCAGACGTTCAGTGGGAAGGACGCGCACAATATCTCCTCCGCACGGAAGCCTCCGCGCGCCCATTGTTGGCAGTAGAACGTCCGGGCGGACGTTCCGGTTCCATCGCGGTTTCGTGAAGTTTTGCTCGCTTGACTGTGACCTCGCTGCCGCAACGAGCGGTGGAACTTGAGTCGGTCCAGCTGCGTTTGTTGGGAGCCGCATCACCTGATGCACATCCAACGGGGCAGCACATGACAAGGTTCTCTCCAGTCCGTCGCCGCTTCTCGCTGCGCGCCACCACCGCCATTGCCTTCGCGACAGCATTGCTGACCGTGCCCTTCGCGGCACAGGCCCAGACGCTCGGCTACGCGCCGATGCAGCCGCAGGGATATCCGCAGGACCCGAGCTATTCGCGGGGTTATGTCAACGCGGCGCCRCAGGCCGCCGACGAGGATGCCGCGCTGCCCGACCGGCTGCGCAAGCAGATCGTCAGCTTCGATCGGAACGAGCCGGCCGGGACCATCGTCATCGATACCGGCAACACTTACCTCTATTACGTGCTCGGCAATGGCCGCGCGATCCGTTACGGCGTCGGCGTCGGCCGACAAGGTTTCACCTGGGCCGGCGTGCAGAGCGTCAGTCGCAAGGCCGAGTGGCCGGACTGGCATCCGCCGGCCGAGATGATCGCGCGTCAGCCTTATCTGCCGCGCTTCGTCGCCGGCGGTCCCGGCAATCCGCTCGGCGCTCGCGCGATGTATCTCGGCTCGAGCGAATACCGCATCCATGGCACCAACGATCCCACCACGATCGGTAAGTTCGTGTCCTCCGGTTGCATTCGCATGACCAACGAGGACGTCACGGACCTGTTCAGCCGCGTCAATGTCGGCGCCAAGGTGGTGGTGCTGCCGAAGAACGCCCCGCTGATGGCCAAGGGATACGACAAGGGCGGCGACCCCATACGCAAGCGCCCGCCGGTGACGACGCTGCCTTCGGGACGGCAGGCGCTGAACATCACGACGTCGGCAGTGAACTGAGAGTTGAGCGAGGTCATATGAAGAGACGTTCGATCGGCAAACTCGCCGGTGGCGTGGCGGCGTGCTTCGCCGTCGCCTCGTTCGGCCTCGCGTTGACGCCGTCGGCGCATGCGGAAGACTTCTTCTCGGCGCTGTTCGGCGGCTTCCGCGCGCGCTCCGCGCCGGAGATCCGCATGCCGTTCCCGACCGATGACATGCCGCGCTACGACACGCCGCGCCAGCGGGCCTCTTATGGCGGCGGCATCGCTTATTGCGTGCGCAGTTGCGATGGCCGCTACTTCCCGGCGCAAGGAAACGACGCCGAAAGCAAGGCGAAATCCTGCAAGAGCTTCTGCCCGACGTCCGAAACCTCGCTGGTCTATGGCAGCAACATCGACGACGCCACGACGGACAAGGGAAAATCCTATTCCGACCTGCCCAACGCGTTCCGCTTCCGCAACGAGATCGTCGCGGGCTGCACCTGCAACGGCAAGGACCCGGTCGGACTCGCCCAGGTCAAGGTCGAGGACGATCCGACCTTGCGCAAGGGTGACATCGTTGCGGGCAGCGATGGCCTGGTGGTCGCCAGCCGCAACGCCAACGACCGCCGCGGCGTCGCGATGAATTTTTCGCCGCTGCCGGAGTCGGTGCGCGCCAGATTCCGCCAGGTGCCGGTGGTCGCGAAGGAGTAGGGGCGGTGCGGCCTCAAGTAGGTTGCGGCGCTAGCGCCTCGATCTCCACTGCCGTCCCGGACAAGCGGCGCGCAGATCCGGGATCCATAACCACAGGAAGCGGTTTGACGAAGGCACGTGGTTAGCAGCTCGCGCGACAACTTCTCCCTGTGGTTATGGGTCCCGGCGTTCGCCGGGACGACACTGAAGGTGTAGCGGCAGCTTTCTATCCAATCCGCAAGTCCTACGCCGCGCGGATCTTCCCAAGGAAGTCGCTGACCTGCTGGCCGAGCTGGCGGCTCTGGGTTTCCAGCGTTTCCGAGGCCTGCTTGACGTTGTCCGCCGCACCGGCGGCAGCATCGGCGTCGGCCTTCACGCCGGTGATGTTGTCCGAGACGTTCCTGGTGCCCTGCGCCGCAAATTGCGTGCTGCGGGTGATCTCCTGGGTCGCCGCGCCCTGCTCCTGTACGGCGGCGGCGATCGCGGTGGCGACCTCGTTCACTTCGCCGATGATGCCGCCGATGGTCTGGATCGCGTTGATGGCGTCGCTCGCCACCCTCTGGATGTCGGCGATCTGCCCGGAGATTTCCTCGGTGGCTTTTGCGGTTTGGCTGGCCAGCGATTTCACCTCGGAGGCGACGACCGCGAAACCGCGCCCGGCTTCGCCCGCACGTGCGGCCTCGATCGTCGCGTTGAGCGCGAGCAGATTGGTCTGCGCCGCGATGGTGTTGATCAGGCCGACGACCTCGCCGATGCGTCCTGCGGACTGCGCCAGCCCTTGCACCGTGCCGTCGGTCTCGCGGGCCTGGTTGACGGCGCGGCTGGCAATGCCTGCGGCGTGCGCCGCCTGCTGGCTGATGTCGTTGATCGAGGCAGAGAGCTCCTCGGCGGCGGCGGCGACGCTGTCGACGCTCATGGAGGCGTCGTTGGAGGCCTTGCCGGCGACCTGGACGCGGTCGTTGGTCTGACGCGACACCGCGGACAGGTCGCCCGAGGTCTTGCGCATCTCGCCGGACGCTTCGCTCAGTTCGCCGAGCGTCTTGCGCACCGCGCCCTCGAACTCGCCGACATAGGTCTCGACGGCGCGCTGGCGCGCGGCCGCGCCGACATTGCGCTCGCGCTCATGCTCTTCGATCTTGAGCTTCTCGGTCGCCTGCTGCTTGAAGGTTTCCAGCGCGCCGGCAAGCGCGCCGATCTCGTCCTGGCGGTCGAGATAGCCGCTGTCGACGGCAAGGTCGCCGCCGGCGACCTTGAGCATGGCGTCGCGGATGGTGTTGAGGGGATGGATGACGCGGCGGCTGACCAGCATGACCGCGCCGACGGCGAGGCCGATGGCAAGCGCCAGGAGTGCAAGCTGCACGATCAGCGCGCGCTGCGCGGTACTGCGCTGCTCCTGCGTGTAGGTCCGGGCGGCGTCGAGCGCGGCTTCGRCCACCGCGACCGCACTGGCCATACGGCCGACCGTGAGCGGGCTCCACTGGTTGGCCGTCAGCTCGGCCTTCTCACCCTTGACCAGGGTGTCCGCGAGACGGTCGCGCAAGGTGAGATATTGCGGCTCGAAATAAGCGGTCTTGGCCGTGGTCATGGCCGAGGCGAGCGCGGGCGGCAATTGCATGCCCGAGGTCGACAATTCCAGCGCTTTCCACATCGCGGCCGTACCGCCGACAAATTGGGTATAGTTGTAGCGGCCCTCCGGCGTGATCTTGCCGGCCGCAAGTCCGGTCGAGACGATCAGTGAGGCCTCGCCCGCGGTGTTGCGGAGCAGCCAGGCGCTCTGCTTGATCGACAGCAGCTGGTCGATCACGGCATCCTGGTGGTTGACGGTGGCGGCGAGGACACCCGAGAGTTTGTCGAGCACGTCGAGCAGCCCCTGCGTCGTCTCCATGTATTCCTTGGTCAGGCCGGCGCGGCGCTGGTCCTTCGGTTTGGCAACATCCTCCCAGAACTGCTTCTGCTCTTCGCCTAGCAGTTTGTAGAGCCGCGCGAGCTCCGGCACCAGCGCGCCCGATTGCGGGAAGTCGATGCTCGGCAGCAGCTCGAGCGCGCGGGCCATCGCCGGCATCTGCGCATCGCGCAGCGCACGCAGATATCTCTCGATCTCGGAATCCATCGGCTCGGTCGCGTTCAGCAGCCGCGACGTGGTCGAGCGGTCGGTGCGCAGATTGTGCATCGCCTTGAACAGATCGGCGGAGGCGTCGGCGATCTGCGAGATGCGGTTGGCGGTCTTGAGGCGGTCCCAGGAGGCGTAGGCGGTGAGCGAGAGCGCAATCACCACACAGACCGAGGTGATGGCGATCACCGCCTTCAGCAGCGCGGACACGGTCAGACGATTCAGCATCGAAGCCCCCCTAAATTCCCATTGCAAACTTCGTCGAGACGCCCCGGCAACATCAAAACGGAGGGGCACGCAGATCGGCAATCGCATGCCGTTTGCGGCGCATCACCCAAACGGTTTCTGCATCTGAAACGAAAAGGGTAAAGTTTTAGGCAGGCCGCCTGATCGTAGAAGTACGTATTTACTAGAAGTTGCAGTGGGTTGCCGTGATGGAACCTGCGCGGGAGATAGGCGTTAGAACACCGTCAGACAATTTGCCTGAAGGGGGGTCCTTGCGATGCTGGTCGGCGTACTCGTCACCTTTCTCGTCGTCATTCTCGTGCTCTATCTCATCAACATGCTGCCCATGGACGGTCGCGCCAAGCAGATCGCGCGCGTGGTCGTCATCATCATCGGCGTGGTGTCGCTGCTGAAATATCTGACGGTGTTTTAGCGGGGTGGGGCGTGTAGCCTCAAACAAAAAGCCCCGGCGCGAGCCGGGGCTTTCGGTGTTTCCAGTCGCGTGGCTATCGCCCGGCGGACTTCGCCTTGTCAGCCAGCCGCCTTGGCCTCGCGGCGGCGGGCGGTGAGGATATACTCGGTGTAGCCGTTCGGCTGCTCGCGCCCCTTGAAGATCAGGTCGCAGGCCGCCTTGAACGCGACACCGTCGAAGGCGGGTGCCATCGGCTTGTAGATTGTGTCGCCGGCGTTCTGCTTATCGACCACGACGGCCATGCGCTTGAGCGATTCCATCACCTGCGCCTCGGAGATGACGCCCTGGTGCAGCCAGTTGGCGAGATGCTGGCTGGAGATGCGCAAGGTGGCGCGGTCTTCCATCAGGCCGACATCGTGGATATCAGGCACCTTGGAGCAGCCGACGCCCTGGTCGATCCAGCGCACGACGTAACCGAGAATGCCCTGGCAGTTGTTGTCGATCTCCTGCTTGACGTCGTCGGGCGCCCAGTTCGACTTCGACACCGGGATGGTGAGGATGTCGGAGAGCTTCGCGCGCGGACCGCCCTTGGTGAGCTCCTGCTGGCGCGCGGTGACGTTGACCTGGTGATAGTGCAGGGCGTGCAGCGTCGCTGCGGTCGGCGAGGGCACCCAGGCGGTGGTGGCGCCGGCCTGCGGATGCGCGAGCTTCTGTTGCAGCATGTCCGCCATCTTGTCGGGCGCCGCCCACATGCCCTTGCCGATCTGGGCGTGGCCGGGCAGGCCGTCGATCAGGCCCATGTCGACGTTCCAGTCCTCATAGGCCTTGATCCAGGCCTGCGCCTTCATCTCGTTCTTGCGGATCATCGGGCCCGCTTCCATCGAGGTGTGGATCTCGTCGCCGGTGCGGTCGAGGAAGCCGGTGTTGATGAACATGATGCGCTTGGAGGCGCGCTGGATGCAGGCCTTGAGGTTGACGGTGGTGCGCCGCTCCTCGTCCATGATGCCGACCTTGAGCGTGTTCTCGGGCAGCGAGAGCATCTTCTCGACATGGTCGAAGATCTCGCAGGTCAGCGACACCTCGTCCGGGCCGTGCATCTTCGGCTTGACGATATAGGCAGATCCCGTGCGGCTGTTCTTGACCTTGGAGTTGCCCTTGAGGTCGTGGATCGCGAGCAGGCCGGAGACGGCCGCGTCGAGCAGGCCTTCCGGAATCTCCTCGCCCTTGTCGTCCAGCACCGCGTCGGTGAACATGTGGTGACCGCAATTTCGCATCAGCAGCAGGCTGCGGCCATGCAGCTTCACTTCGCCCTTGCCGTCCGGCGTCTTGTAGCTGCGGTCACTGTTGAGCGAACGGGTCAGCGTCTTGCCGCCCTTCTCGAAATCGGCCGAGAGCGTGCCGTTCATCAGGCCAAGCGTGTTGCGATAGACCAGCACCTTGTCCTCGGCATCGACCGCGGCGACCGAGTCTTCCATGTCGAGGATGGTCGAGACCGCGGACTCCATGATCATATCGGCGACGCCGGCGGGATCGTCCTTGCCGATCACGCTGCTGCGGTCGATCTTGACCTCGACGTGCAGGCCGTTGTTGGCGAGCAGCACCGCGGACGGCGCGGCGGCATCACCCTGGAAGCCCGCGAATTGCGCGGCGTTCTTCAGCGCGGTGGCATTGCCGCTCTTGAGTTTGACGGCGAGCTGGCCCGCGACCACACTATAGGCGGTGACGTCGGTGTGGCTGCCGGTCGCGAGCGGTACGGCGGCATCGAGGAACGCTTTCGCCTTGGCGATCACCTTGTCGCCGCGCGCCTTGTTGTAACCCTTGCCGCTCTCGGAAGGATCGTGCGGGATCGCGTCGGTGCCGTAGAAGGCATCGTAGAGCGAGCCCCAGCGCGCGTTCGCCGCGTTCAGCGCATAGCGCGCGTTGGTGAGGGGCACGACGAGCTGCGGGCCGCAGATCTTGCCGATCTCTTCGTCCACATTGGCGGTCTCGACCTTCTGCGTCGCCGGCTCGGGGACGAGATAGCCGATCTCCTTCAGGAACGCGCTATAGGCATCGAGGTCGAACGCCTTGCCCTTGTTCGCACGGTGCCAGTCGTCGATCTTGGCCTGCAGCGTGTCGCGCACGGCGAGCAGCGCGCGGTTCTTCGGCCCCAGATCCTTGATGATGGCGGCGACCCCGGCCCAGAACGCATCCGGCGCGATCCCCGTTTTCGGGGCCGCTTCCTTGGCGATGAAGTCAAACAGGACGGGAGCGATCTTCAATCCGTGGGCGTCGACGCGTTTCATGATGGGCTTTCTTGTTGGAAATGGCTGTTTTTTGGCTGCTTTTGACCCGACAGCAGCAAAATGCGCCCATAAGGGGCGGCTTTCAGGGCCTATTAGCCCCAAAATCGGGGCCGTGAGAAGGCCTCCAAAAGTTGTCAAAATGTCAAGGCGAGGTGTGCAGCCCGACGCACCGGTGTCATTCCCCGCGAAGGCGGGGAATCCAGTACGCCGCGGCTTCCCCGTGACCCAATGCTGTCTCTGGAATACTGGGTCGCCCGGTCAAGCCGGGCGACGACAGCCGGGGAAAATCGGACGGCCTCAAATATTCGCGGCGAGGTCCACGAGTTCGTCGAACAGCACGCCGGTGGTCTTCAGCATCCGTTCGATCTCGTCCGCAGCATCCGCAACCGTGCGGGCCGACGTGTCGATCACGAGCTCGGCAGCCTCGGGTCGCTCGTAGTCGTTGCCGATGCCGGTGAACGACGCCAGCGCGCCGGCGCGGGCCTTCTTGTAATGGCCCTTGGGATCGCGATCCTCGCAGACGTCTGCCGGCGTCGCGACGTGGATCTCGCGGAACGCGGTGTCGGCGATGCGGCGCGCGGTCGCGCGGTCCTCGCGGGCCGGCGAGACGGYGGCGACGATCGCGATGTGGCCGTTGCGGGCGAGATGGGTCGCGACCTCGGCGAGGCGGCGGATGTTCTCGCTGCGGTCGGCGGCGGAGAAGCCGAGATCGTTGTTGAGCCCAGCGCGCAACGTGTCGCCGTCGAGCAGGATCGGCGAGCCGCCATTAGTGAACAGCCGACGTTCCAGCGCCTTCGCCAGCGTCGACTTGCCGGACGCCGGCAGGCCGGTGAGCCAGACCACGGCGCCGTTGTGGCGGTAGCGCGCGGAGCGTTCGTCGGGCCGCAGCGCCGATTCCACCGGCACGATGTCGACCGGCACGGCGCGCTGGCCGGCATCGACCGACAGCACGAGACCACCGCCGGCGATGCGCCCCGAAACCTCGATCACGAGACGGCCAGTGCGCGGATTCTCGGTGTAGGGATCGGCGGCAATCGGGCTCGAAAGGGAAATGTCGATCTCGCCGACATGGTTGCGGCCGATCGCCTTGTTCTCGACGCTCGACAGCTCGCCGGGATCGACCGCCTTCTCGATGGCGACGACGGTGGCGCGGCTTTCCTTGGGGCCGCAGCGGACCAGGAGCTGGTCGCCCTTGGCGAGCGGCTTGTCGTGCAGCCAGAAGATCCGCGCTCGCAGACGGCGCGTCTCGCGCGGCGCGGAGCCGACATGCGCGACGATGTCGCCGCGCTCGATGAACAATTCGCGGTCGAGCGTGATGCCGACCGAGCGCCCCGCGCCCTGCCGTCCCGCGACCGGCGTTACCGGCCAGCTTTCAACCGTCTTGATCCTGGCGATCTTGCCGGCCGGCATGATCACGATCTCGTCGCCGGCAATGAGGCTGCCGGATTCGATGCGGCCGGCCACGATGCGGCGGTCGTCGAACTTGTAGATCGCCTGCACCGGCAGGCGCAGGGCGAGGGCTTCCAGCGGACGCGCCGGCTCGAGCCGATCCAGCGCCTCGACCACGGTCGGACCCTTGTACCAGCCGACGCGGTCGGTGCGCTCCGCGACGCCGTCGCCATCGCGGGCCGAGATCGGGATCACCGCCGTCGGCGTCACGCCGAGGCCCTGCAAATGCGCCGAGATCTCGTCGCTGATTTCCTTGAAGCGATCCGCGCTGAAATCGACGCGGTCCATCTTGTTGACGACGATCGCGACCTGCTTCACGCCAAGCAGGTGCAGCAGATAGCCGTGCCGCCGGGTCTGGTCACGCACGCCTTCGAGCGCGTCGATGATCAGCACCGCGCCGTCGGCCTGCGAGGCGCCGGTGATCATGTTGCGCAGGAATTCGGCATGGCCGGGCGCGTCGATCAGCACGATGTCGCGCGAATTGGTGCGGAAGCGGATCTGCGTGGTGTCGATGGTGATGCCCTGATCGCGCTCGGTCTGGAGCGCGTCGAGCAGGAACGACCATTCGAACGGCATGCCGCGTCGCGCGCTGACGGCTTTCAGCATCTCGAGCTTGCCGTCGGGCAGGCTGCCGGTCTCGTGCAGGAGGCGGCCGACCAGCGTCGACTTGCCGTGGTCGACATGACCGACGATGACGATGCGGACTTGCGGACGCGTGGTGCCGTTCGGAGTGGCGGGCGAAGCGGGGGTGACGATCATGTTCATAGCCGCGTTGCGTCCTTGAATCAGAGATAGCCGGCGACGCGCAGACGCTCGAAGGCGTCTTCGGTCTCGTGGTCGAGCGCGCGGCCGGCGCGCTCCGGCACCTTGGTCTGCTCGAGCTCGACCAGGATCTCATCGATGGTCGACGCGGTAGACGCGACCGGATTGGTGATGTCCTGATCGCCCAGCGAGCGGTAACGCTTGCCGTCCTTGGCGAGATACAGCGGGATGATCGGAATGTTCTCGCGCTTGGTGTAGGCCCAGATGTCGGCCTCGGTCCAATGCAGGATCGGATGGATGCGCAAATGCGCGCCTTGCGGCGGCGACGCATTGAAATGATCCCAGAACTCCGGCGGCTGATCGCGCACGTCCCAATTGCCTTCGAGCCCGCGCGGCGAGAACACGCGCTCCTTGGCGCGCGTCGCCTCTTCGTCGCGGCGGATGCCGGCGATCAGGCCGTCAAAGCCGAATTTGCCGAGCGCCATCTTCAGACCTTCGGTCTTGCGCGCAGCGGAACGGGCCGCCGGCGGCAGCGTTGGGTCGACGGCATCGATCGGTGGGCAGGGCTCGACGCGCAAATCGAGATCCCACTCCTTTCCGTAATGATCGCGGAAGCGGTACATCTCCGGAAACTTCTTGCCGGTATCGACGTGGAGGGCGGGGAACGGCAGCCGGCCGAAGAACGCCTTGCGCGCCAGCCAGATCATGACGTTGGAGTCCTTGCCGAGCGACCACAGCAGGGCGATCTTCTTCAGGCGGCCAAAGGCCTCGCGAAAAATGTAGATGCTCTGCGCCTCGAGCTGGTCCAAATGGTCCATGCTGGGGGCGGTCAGCCCGACGGGAATTTGCTCGGAAACGGGAGCCCGGACGTCCCGTCCATCTGCACCGGAATCGGTCCTGAGAAGATGCATCTCTGCCACTTTGCGTTTGGAGGCGAATTTTCTATAGTTGCGGTGCAGAAGAGAAGAAAAAATTTTCTCTTTGCGCGCTCGAAACGACACATATATAGAAAATAATTCCAGTCAACCCCGGATGTGGGGGAAGCGAGTATCGCATGCGGTTCTTGCCGGTGTTCCTCGATCTCAAGGCCGGTCCGGTGGTCCTCATCGGCGCGGGTGAGCTTTTGCGCGCCAAACTGCGCGTGCTCGCTGCTGCCGGTGCGCGCATCCGCGTGCATGCGATCGACGGCAATCAGGACCTGAGCCTCAGCTCCGACGACGCTGCGCGGATTGAAATCGCCACTGGCGATCCGCTCACCGCCGATCTCTCGGGCGTCATTGCCATCGTTTGCGCAGGCGCGGGCGATGTCGGCGTTGCCATGTCGGTCCGCGCCAAGGCGCTCGGCCTGCCCGTCAACGTCATGGACGATCTCGAACATTCCAGCTTCATCTTCCCGGCGATCGTCGATCGCGGCGATGTCGTGGTCGCGGTCGGCACCGGCGGAACCTCGCCGGTGGTGGCGCGGCGCGTGCGCGAGAAGATCGAGGCGCTGCTGCCGGCCCGCATCGGCGAGCTTGCCGAGTTCATCGGCGACTTCCGCAAATCCATCAACGAGCGCATCGCCGAGTTTCCGCTGCGCCGCCGCTTCTGGGAGCGCGTCATCGACGGTCCGATCGGCGCGTCCGTGCTCGCGGGCCGCAAGGGCGAGGCCGACGCCGCGATCAAGGCGATCTCCGATCCGTCCGCGTTCGCGCGTGCCGACAAGCCGGAAGGCTCCGTCGCGCTGGTCGGCGCCGGGCCCGGCGATCCCGACCTTCTCACCATCAAGGCGCTGCGCGCGCTCCAGGATGCCGACATCGTCTTCCATGACGAACTGGTCTCGGGTGAAATTCTCGACCGCATCCGCCGCGACACCACGCGCGTTCCGGTCGGCCGCCGCGTCGGCAAGCCGGGCATCGGCCAGGACGCCATCAACAAGCGCATGATCGAGGCCGCGCAATCCGGCCAGCGCGTGGTGCGGCTGAAGGGCGGCGACCCCTTCGTGTTCGGCCGCGGCGGCGAAGAGGTCGAAGCGCTGCGCGCGGCCGGCGTCGCCTATTCGATCATTCCCGGCATCACCGCTGGGCTCGGCGGCGCCGCCGATTTCGAGGTGCCGCTCACCTATCGTCATGAGGCGACCCGCATCACCTTCCTCACCGCGCACAAGGCGCGCGATGCCGAGAACGTGGACTGGTCGACGCTGACCGACACCAAAATGACCGTCGTGGTCTACATGGGCATGACCGCTGCCCCCGCAATCCGCGAAGGCCTGTTCGCGGCCGGCCGTTCGCCGGAGACGCCGGTCGGCGTGTTCTCCCGCGTCACGCGGCCGGACGCACAAGGCGCGATCGGCACGTTGCGCGACCTGCCCGAGCTCGTGCGGCGGACCCATGGCGGTCCCGCCATCCTCATCATCGGCGACGTGGTCCGGCATGCCGGTTCACTTCGCCGCGAAACACCCAAACAAATCATCTCTGACCTCCTGGATGCTGCCGAATGACCTCTCCCTTGCAAAAGAAACTTAAAATCAGCGATTCCTCCGTCGTGACCGCTAACCGTACCTGGGATGGCGTCGTCGTCTACCGCACCGCTGCCAAGGGCTGGTCGGCTGACCTCGCAGACGCCGCGATCGTGCGAAACTCCGATGAGGCGAAAGCGTTGCTCGCCGAGGCCGTGGCCGATGACGTCGGCGCGATTGGTCCCTATATCGCTCCGGTCCAGATCGGCGAGGACGGCAAGATCGTGCCCGGAAATCTGCGCGAGCAGATCCGCCGCGATGGCGTGACCATCGATTTGCCGGTTTAATCGCAGGTCGGGCTGTAAGGCACTTTAATCATGTACGCTTACGACGAAATCGATCGCACGCTGGTCAACGAGCGCGTCTCGGAATTCCGCGACCAGGTGCAACGCCGTCTCTCGGGCGAGTTGACCGAGGACGAATTCAAGATGCTGCGCTTGCAGAACGGCGTCTATCTGCAACTGCACGCCTACATGTTCCGCGTCGCGATTCCCTACGGAACGCTGGCGTCGAACCAGTTGCGGCAGCTTGCCCATGTCGCGCGCAAATATGACCGCGGCTACGGCCATTTCACCACGCGCCAGAACATCCAGTTCAACTGGATCAAGCTTTCGGACCTGCCGGATGCGCTGGCCGATCTTGCCGAGGTCGGCATCCACGCGATGCAGACCTCCGGCAACAACATGCGCAACGTCACCTCGGATCAGTGGGCCGGCGTCGCGCCGGGCGAGATCGAGGATCCCCGCATCTGGTCGGAGCTGATCCGCCAGCACACTACGCTGCATCCGGAATTCTCGTTCCTGCCGCGCAAGTTCAAGATCGCGATCACCGCGTCGGATCACGACCGCGCTGCGATCAAGGTCCACGACATCGGCCTGCGGCTGATCAAGAACGAGAAGGGCGAAACCGGCTTCGAGGTGCTGGTCGGCGGCGGTCTCGGCCGCACGCCGTTCATCGGCAAGACCATCAAGCACTTCGTCCACGGCCGCGATCTCCTGAGCTATATCGAGGCGATCCTGCGCGTCTACAACCAGTACGGACGCCGCGACAATATCTACAAGGCGCGCATCAAGATCCTGGTGCACGAGCTCGGCATCGAAAAGTTCTCCCGCGAGGTCGAGGAGGAGTGGCAGCATATCCGCAACTCCTCGCTTCAGATCGACGACGAGGTGATCGAGGACATCCGCTCGCGCTTCATCTATCCGGCTTATGAGAAGCTGCCGCACATGCCGGACGAGCTGCGCCAGGCCGCGGCCGATCCCGATTTCGAGGCGTGGCGCAAGAACTCGGTCGCCGCGCACAAGAACCCGGGCTACTCCATCGTCACGATCTCGCTGAAGCCGATCGGCGCGCCTCCGGGCGATGCCACGGCCGAGCAGATGGATGCGCTGGCCGATCTCGCCGACAAATATTCCTTCGGCGAGATCCGCGTCGGTCATGAGCAGAATTTGGCGCTGCCGCATGTTGCCAAGCGCGACCTGCCGGCGCTGTGGAAGGCGCTCGACAAGCTTGGGCTGGCGACGCCGAACGTCAACCTGATCACCGACATCATCGCCTGCCCGGGGCTCGACTATTGCTCGTTGGCCAATGCGCGCTCGATCCCGATCGCGCAGGAGCTGACGCGGCGCTTTGCCAACCATGAGCTCGCCAATCTGATCGGGCGGCTGCATATCAACATCTCCGGCTGCATCAATGCCTGCGGCCATCATCATGTTGGCCATATCGGCATTCTCGGTGTCGAGAAGAACGGCGAGGAGGTCTACCAGATCACCATCGGCGGCCGTGCCGACGAGAGCGCCGCGCTTGGCAATCTGATCGGCCCCGGCGTCAAGTTTGACGAGGTCGCTGACGTCGTCGAGGACATCGTGGAAGCCTATCTGGCGCTGCGCGAGCGGCCGGAGGAGCTGTTCGTCGACACCGTGAAGCGCCTCGGCGTCGAACCCTTCAAGGAGCGCGTCTATGCCACTCGTTAACGGCGGAAAAATCGCCGACGACAGCTTCGTCAAGCTTGCCGTCGACACGCCGCTGCCCGAGGGCGGCGACATCCTGGTGCCGGCCGAGCGCTTCCTCAGTGATGCGGACGCGCTGCTCAAGCGCGGCGGCAAGGTCGGCGTGATCTGGCCGAACAATCGCGATATCGCCGAGCTCGTGCCCTATCTCGGCAAGATCGCCGTCGTCGCATTGGTGTTCCCGAGCTTCCGCGATGGCCGCGCCTACAGCCAGGCGCGCCTGCTGCGCGAGCGCTATAATTATCGCGGCGATTTGCGTGCCACCGGCCAGGTGCTGCGCGATCAGTTCGTGTTCATGCTGCGTGCCGGCTTCGATTCCTTCGAGGTCAAGAAGCAGGCCGACGCGGAAGCCTTCATGCAGACCGCGAAGCGCTATTCGGTGTTCTATCAGCCGACCGGCGACGGCCGCATCACCGCGCTGCACCGGCGCATGCAGCTGCGTCACTCCGAAGGTGTCGGCACGTGAACGCAATCGCGCCCCAGGTCGCTTCGGTGTCCGCGTCTGCACTGCCCTCGGCGGAGGAGCTCGATCGCGCGCTGCGCGATGCTTCGCCTGCGGAAGTCATCGCCGCGGCGTTGAAGGCGGTCGGGCGCGAGAAGCTTGCGCTGGTGTCGTCCTTCGGCACGGAATCGGCGACGCTGCTGAAGGTCATGGCCGACGTCGATCCGGCTATCCCCGTGATCTTCCTCGATACCGGCTGGCTGTTCGAGGAGACGCTGGCCTATCGCGACACGCTGATCGCGGAACTTGGCTTGAAGGACGTCCGCTCGATCAAGCCTGCCGAGGAGACGCTGTCGCGCGAAGATCCCGACCGCGACCTCTGGTTCTCCGATCCAGACGCCTGCTGCCGCATCCGCAAGGTCGAGCCGTTGGCGCGTGCGCTGAAGCCGTTCGATGCCTGGCTCAATGGCCGCAAGCGCTTTCAGGGTAATGCGCGCACCGACATTCCGGTGGTCGAGGATGATGGCGCGCGGTTGAAGTTCAACCCCTTCGCCAATGTCTCGCGCGAGGAACTCGAAGCCATTTTCGTCCGCGCCAAATTGCCGCGTCATCCGCTGGTGGAGTCCGGTTTCCTGTCGGTTGGGTGTATGCCTTGCACCAGCAGAACGGCCGAGGGCGAGGATGCACGCGCCGGTCGCTGGCGCGGCCGAGCCAAGACAGAATGCGGCATCCACACGATGAAGACTTCGTAGCACAGTCGAGCTGTCCGGCTACGAACAAGAAAATCCGGTTCCGTTGACTTGAGAGCGTTTCGCCCCGAGTTATGCCCGCGTGCCATCGATGACGATGACGTCGTCGAGGTAAATGGAGATGGACATGATGCGCCGTATCGTTCCGCTCGCGGCAGGGCTGCTCTTGACTGGATTGTTGGCAAGCTCGGCTCTCGCCGCTGACATCAATCTCTTGAACGTGTCGTACGATCCGACGCGTGAGCTCTATGCCGAGTTCAACAAGGCGTTCGCGAATGCCTATCAGAAGGAAACCGGCAAGAGCGTCGAGATCAAGCAGTCGCATGGCGGCAGCGGTTCGCAGGCGCGTGCCGTGATCGACGGATTGCAGGCCGATGTGGTGACGCTCGCGCTTGCCTATGACATCGACGCCGTCGCGAACAAGGGCCTCACCGCGACCGACTGGCAGAAGCGTCTGCCGCAGAATTCATCGCCCTATACCTCGACCATCGTGTTTCTGGTGCGCAAGGGCAATCCGAAGGGCATCAAGGACTGGGACGATCTGCTCAAGACCGGTGTCTCGGTGATCACGCCGAACCCGAAGACCTCCGGCGGGGCGCGCTGGAATTATCTCGCTGCCTGGGGCTTTGCCCAAAAGAAATACGGCTCGGCCGACAAGGCCAAGGATTTCATCGGAAAGCTCTACCAGCAGGTGCCGGTGCTCGACACCGGTGCGCGCGGCGCCACCGTGACGTTCGTCGAGCGCGGCGTCGGCGACGTGCTGCTGGCCTGGGAGAACGAGGCCTATCTCGCCCTGAAGGAGTTTGGTGCGCAGAAGTTCGAGATCGTGGCGCCGCCGCAATCGATCCTCGCCGAGCCGCCGGTCGCGATCGTCGACAAGGTTGCCGATAAAAAAGGCACCCGCAACGCGGCCGATGCCTACCTCCAGTATTGGTATACCAAGGAAGGTCAAGAAATCGCCGCGCGCAATTTCTACCGTCCGCGCGACGCCGAGATCGCCAAGAAGTACGAAAACTCCTTCGCCAAGGTCGAACTGTTCACGATCGACGACGTTTTCGGCGGCTGGACCAAGGCGCAGAAGGAACATTTTGCCGACGGCGGCGTCTTTGATCAGATCTACAAGAACTGATCGGGCGCCGTCTTAGGAGTAGCAGGGGGCCTGGTGAGCGCAGTTGCAGCACGACGACGGACATTGCCGGGCTTCGGTCTCACGATGGGACTGACGCTTTCCTGGCTCTCCATCATCATCCTGATTCCGCTCGCCGGGCTGTTCCTGAAATCGCTGGAGCTTAGCCCCGAGCAATTCTGGAACATCCTGTCCAGCCGCCGCACCCTCAACGCCTTGCGCGTCTCCTTCGGCCTCGCCTTTGCGGCGGCCTGCGTCAATCTCGTCATGGGCAGCATCATCGTCTGGGCGCTGGTGCGTTACCGCTTCCCCGGGCGCCGGCTGTTCGACGCCATCGTCGACGTGCCGTTCGCGCTGCCGACGGCGGTCGCCGGCGTGGCGCTGACGGCGCTGTTTGCCGAGACGGGCTGGCTGGGTGCGCCGCTCGCAGCGCTCGGTATCAAGGTGGCATTCACGCCGATCGGCATCTTCGTCGCCATGATCTTCATCGGCATCCCCTTCGTGGTGCGCACCGTGCAGCCGGTGCTCCAGGACCTCGATCCCGAGATCGAGGAGGCCGCGGGCAGCCTCGGCGCCAGCCGCTGGCAGACCATCATCCGCGTGATCCTGCCCTCGCTCGGACCGGCGCTGCTCACCGGCCTCGCCCTCGCCTTCGCCCGCGCGGTCGGCGAATACGGCTCGGTGATCTTCATCGCCGGCAATCTGCCTAATGTCTCCGAGATCGCGCCGCTCCTGATCGTGATCCGGCTGTCCGAATTCCGCTATGCCGACGCGACCGCCATCGCCGTGGTCATGCTCGTCGTCTCCTTCGTCATCATCTTCGCCGTCAACCGGCTCCAGCGCTGGGCGCAGAGCCGGATCCCGGCGCGCTGAGGGCAGATCATGACGATGCAGATCGCAGATTCCGTCTCGCTGCCTTCGACCGATGCGCGCGCACGTGCGCACGCCGCTGCGGCACGCGACAGCATCCGCACCGAACCGCCGGCAATACGTATCGCCATCATCGCGCTGGCGGTGACCTTCCTCAGCGTCTTCGTCGTGCTGCCGCTGGTTCTGGTGTTCGCGCAGGCCTTTTCGAGAGGCGTTCTCGCCTATTTCTCTGCGCTTGCCGAGCCGGAAGCGCTGGCTGCAATCAAGCTGACGTTGATCGTGGCGGCGATCTCGGTCGGCCTCAACCTCGTATTCGGCCTCGTCGCGGCATGGGCCATCGCCAAGTTCGAGTTTCGCGGCAAGACCTTCCTGATCACGCTGATCGACCTGCCGTTCTCGGTGAGCCCGGTGATCTCGGGCCTCGTCTTCGTGCTGCTGTTCGGCGCGCAGGGCTATTTTGGCAGCTGGCTTAGGGATCACGATATCCAGATCCTGTTCGCGGTGCCCGGCATCGCGCTCGCCACCACCTTCGTGACCTTCCCGTTCGTGGCGCGCGCGCTGATCCCACTGATGCAGGAGCAGGGCACGCAGGAGGAGGAGGCCGCGATCTCGCTCGGCGCCTCCGGCCTGCAAACCTTCTTCCGCGTCACCCTGCCCAACATCAAATGGGGCGTGCTCTACGGCGTCCTGCTCTGCAACGCGCGCGCGATGGGCGAATTCGGCGCCGTGTCGGTGGTATCCGGACACATCCGCGGCGAGACCAACACCATGCCGCTGCTGGTCGAGATTCTCTACAACGAGTACCAGTTCGTCGCTGCGTTTGCGATCGCCTCGCTGCTGGCGATGCTGGCCCTGATCACGTTGATCGCCAAGACCGTTCTCGAACGTCACCTCGACGAAGGACACGACGCAAGTGACCATTGAAGTCAGGAATCTCGTCAAGCAGTTCGGTAGCTTCAAAGCCCTCGATGGCGTCGATCTCAAGGTCGACAATGGCGAGCTGCTGGCGCTGCTCGGTCCGTCCGGCTCCGGCAAGACCACGCTGCTGCGCATCATCGCCGGCCTCGACTGGCCCGATTCCGGCGAGGTTTCCTTCAATGGCGAGGATGCGTTGGCGCGGGGCGCGCGCGAACGGAACGTCGGCTTCGTGTTCCAGCACTACGCGCTGTTCCGCCACATGACGGTGTTCGAGAACGTCGCCTTCGGCCTGCGCGTGCAGCCGCGCGCCAGCCGCAAGGATGAGTCCACCATTCGTGCGCGCGTCAAGGAGCTGCTCGATCTCGTACAGCTCGACTGGCTTGCCGACCGCTATCCGAGCCAGCTCTCCGGTGGCCAGCGCCAGCGCATCGCACTCGCCCGCGCGCTCGCGATCGAGCCGCGCATCCTCCTGCTCGACGAGCCCTTCGGCGCGCTCGATGCCAAGGTGCGCAAGGAGCTGCGCCGATGGCTGCGCTCGCTGCACCAGGAGATCAACGTCACCTCGATCTTCGTCACCCACGACCAGGAGGAGGCGCTCGAAGTCGCCAACCGCGTCGTGGTGATGGACAAGGGCAGGATCGAACAGATCGGCTCGCCTGACGACGTCTATGAAAGCCCGGCGACCGCGTTCGTCCACGGCTTCATCGGCGAATCCATCGAGCTGCCGGTCCAGGTCGAAGGCGGCGTCATCAGGCTCGGCGACCGCCCACTCAATCTTGCAGCAGACGGCTTGGTGTCTGGCGCGTCAAAACTGTTCGTGCGGCGACATGATATGCTGGTCGGCCCGCCCGGAAGCGGTGCCTTCGAGGGCGCCGTGCAGCACGTCCGGAATTTCGGCCCGGTGCAGCGGGCCGAGGTGGCGCTATCCGGTGGCGAGACCATCGAGATCGACGCCCCCCGCGACAGGGAACTGCGCGCCGGCGACACGATCGGCCTCGAACCGCGCCGCTACCGGATATTCGCGGCCTAGTAGGCGCCTCGGCCGAAAGCTCAAATCTTCCTCAATATTCACCTTTCAGCCACGGTTGGTATGCAACAACGGCCCCTCATTTGGGGGCCCCTGAACATGCGCGCTGCGGCCGCAATACTCATCACTTTGCTTCTCGCCGGCTGCGCCGGCAACGAAGCACCGGTCCAGCAGCCGTCGATGTATGCCGACATGTCGGTCCCGGGCACCAAGCTCGATGCGCAGGCGGCAGCGATCATGATCTCGCAATACCGCCAGAATAACGCCCTCGGCACCGTCGTGATCGACCCCGATCTGATGCGGCTCGCCGAATCCCAGTCCCAGGCCATGGCGGCGGCCAACAAGATGGACCATGACGTCCGCGCCCCGCTGGCCAAGCGCCTCAGCGCGGGCGGCTATCCGGCGACGGTGGCGGTCGAGAACGTTTCGGCGGGCTATCATACGCTGGCGGAAGCGTTTTCCGGCTGGCGCGACTCGCCTCCGCACCGGGCCAACATGCTCAAGAGCGGTGTCACAAAACTGGGCATCGCGGCGGGCTATGCTCCCGGCACCAAATACAAGGTGTTCTGGACCATGATCCTGGCCTCGACCGACCCCCGATAAGCCAGACTTGATCCCGGGATGCATTGACGCCGCGGCGGACTGTCGCCACGGTGGCTCGCCTTTTGCTATTGTTCCCAGATGACAGATCATAGCCCGGAAGTCGCAACAGTCCCCGCGAACGCGCAGCGCGTCCTGGTCCTCCAGGGCGGCGGTGCGCTCGGCTCCTATCAGGCCGGCGCCTACCAGTCGCTGTGCCATTTCGACTTCGAGCCGGAATGGGTCGCCGGCATCTCGATCGGCGCGGTCAACGCCGCCATCATCGCCGGCAACGAGGGACAGACCCGCGTCAAGCGGCTCAAGGAATTCTGGGAGATGGTGTCGGCGCCGGTGCCGTGGAAGCCGATCGGCAAGAGCGATCACAGCCGCGAGCTGTTCAATTCGACCAGTGCCGCATTGATCGCGACCTTCGGCGTGCCCGGTTTCTTCACGCCGCGCATTCCGCCCGCGCCGCTCTGGCCGCCCGGCACCAAGCAGGCCGAGAGTTATTACGACACCGCGCCGCTGAAGAAGACGCTGGAGCGCCTGGTCGATTTCGATCGCATCAACGATCTGAAGACGCGCCTGTCGGTCGGCGCCGTCGGCGTCACCTCGGGCAACTTCAAGTATTTCGACAATTACGAGTTCAAGAAGCTCGGCAAGACCATCGGCCCCGAGCACATCATGGCCTCCGGCGCGCTGCCGCCGGGATTTCCGTCCGTCGTGATCGAAGGCGAGCACTATTGGGACGGCGGCATCGCCTCCAACACGCCGCTCGACTATGTGCTCGATGCCGAGGTCGCTCGCGACATGCTGATCTTCCAGGTCGATCTGTTCAGCGCCCGCGGCGATCTGCCGAATTCGCTGCTCGAGGCGACCGAGCGCGAGAAGGACATCCGCTTCTCCAGCCGCACGCGGATGAACACCGACAAGAACAAGCAGATCCATAATGCGCGCCGGGCCGTGCGCGATCTGATTTCCAAATTGCCCGATTATCTGAAGAATGATCCTTCCGTGGAATTCCTCGCGAAGGTATCGCGTGAAAGCACCGTCACCGTGGTGCACCTGATCTACCGCAGCAAGAACTACGAATCCTCGTCGAAGGATTACGACTTCTCGCATGTCGCCATGGTCGAACATTGGGAAGCCGGCGTGCGCGACGTGCATCTGTCGATGCGCCATAAGGACTGGCTCGAACGGCCGCAGTCCGGCGAGACCATGGTGACCTACGATCTCACGGGGGACGTCACCGCGCCCCCGCCAAAAAGGAGCGAATAACATGGGTAGTCTGTCAGGCAAGAACGCCGTCGTGACCGGTTCGACCAGCGGCATCGGGCTCGCCTATGCGCGCGCCTTCGCCGCCGCCGGCGCCAATGTCGTCATCAACGGCTTCGGCTCGCCGGAAGACATCGAGAAGGAGCGCGCCAAGATCGAGTCCGACTTCGGCGTGAAGGCGGTGTATTCGCCGGCCGACATGACCAAGCCCGCCGAGATCGCCGGGATGATCGCGCTCGGCGAGAAGTCGTTCGGCTCGGTCGACATCCTCGTCAACAATGCCGGCATCCAGTTCGTCTCGCCGATCGAGGAATTCCCGGTCGAGAAGTGGGACCAGATCATCGCGATCAACCTGTCCTCGGCTTTCCACGCCATCCGCGCCGCGGTGCCCGGCATGAAGAAGAAGGGCTGGGGCCGTATCATCAACACGGCGTCGGCGCACTCGCTGGTCGCCTCGCCCTTCAAGTCCGCCTATGTGTCGGCCAAGCACGGCATCGCCGGACTGACCAAGACCGTGGCGCTCGAGGTCGCGACCCACAAGATCACCTGCAACTGCATCAGCCCCGGCTATGTCTGGACGCCGCTGGTGGAGAAGCAGATCCCCGACACGATGAAGGCGCGCAACCTCACGCGCGAGCAGGTCATCAACGACGTGCTGCTCGACGCGCAGCCGACCAAGGAGTTCGTCACCTCCGAGCAGGTCGCAGCCCTCGCGCTGTTCCTGTGCGGCGACGATGCCGCGCAGATCACCGGTACCAACCTGTCGATCGACGGCGGCTGGACCGCGGAGTAATCACGCGATGCCGTAGGGTGGGCAAAGGCGCGTCAGCGCCGTGCCCACCATTCCTCTCCGATTGATGAAAAGCGGTGGGCACGCTTCGCTTTGCCCACCCTACGAAAGCTGCGCTTAGTCTTCGTTCAATGCGTCCAGGCCAGCGCCGTCACGATCGCGGACGACAGGTTCAGTTCCGCGAACATGATCTTGCCGGCGACCACGAACAGCACGCAGGCAAGCGTCAGGCGCAGCACCGTCTCGGGGACGCGCGTTGCACTGAGACTGCCGACGATGATGCCGGGCAGCGAGCCCAGCAGCAGCACGCCCATCAGGGCCCAATCCACGTCGCCAAGCGCCCAATGTCCGATGCCCGCGACCAGCGTCAGCGGCACCGCATGCGCGATGTCCGAGCCGACGATGGTCGCCATCGGCAGGCGCGGATAGAGCAGCAGCAGCACGGTGACGCCGACCGCGCCGGCACCGACGGATGAGATCGACACCAGCACGCCGAGCACGATGCCGGTGACGACGGTCGCGATCGCGGTGGTGCGCGCATTGACTTGCTCGAGGCGCTTCCGATAGCGCTCCATGAGGGCCTTGCGGAAGATCAGCGAGGTCGCGGTCAGCAGCAGTGCAAAGCACAGCACCAGATTGACCAGGCTGCGCTCGGAATCGCTCCTGAGGTCGAGCTTCCACAGCACGAGCAGCGTCAGCGCGCTCGCCGGGATGCTGCCGCAGGCGAGCCGCAGTACCGCTGGCCAGTGCACGCTCCGCGACCAGCCATGCACCACGCTGCCGCCGGTCTTGGTGGCGGCGGCATAGAGCAGGTCGGTGCCGACGGCGGTGGAGGGGTGGATGCCGAACAGCAGGATCAGCAGCGGCGTCATCAGCGAGCCGCCACCCACGCCGGTCATCCCGACAAGCAGGCCGACGCCAAATCCGGAGGCGACATAGAGCGGATCAATCATGTCTGGGGAATCTTAGGTTTATCTCGTCGGTTGAGCAATATGACGTAGAATAAAATTTCCCTGAAGCGCAATCGCTTCGGTTGAATAAGAAAAATCTTGCTAGAGACGGTGGGCGGGTAGGGGGTTTCAGTCGCCGCCGCGCAAGGCGCGAAACAGCCATTCTCCAGGCCGGCAACCCGAGTGGCAGCGCCTATTTGCCAAACGCCAGTACGTGCAGGCCGAGCCGCCGGCGCACGATCCAGAACAGCAGCACCGTCTCGAATGTCAGCGAGATCGAGGTCGCGGCCGCGGCGCCGTGACCGCCGAAGCGCGGCACCAGCGCGATGCAGAGCACGAGGTTCATCACGAAGGCCAGCGCGTAGGCCAGCGCACAGATCTTCTGCTGGCCGAGCATGTTGAGCAGGCGCTCGACCGGTCCAATCGCGGCGCGCACCACGAGGCCGATCGCGGCGACGAACATGATGTCGTAGCCGACCGTGAATTGCGGGCCGAACAGCCAGAGCAGCGGCTTGCCGAGCGCAAGCAGCACGATGGTCGCTGCCAGCGACGGCCAGAACGTCCAGTTGATGGCATGCGCGACATAGGCCGACAGGCGCGCCTTGTCGCCGAGCGCGTTGTACTCGGCGAAGCGATGCGCTGTGGTCGCCGACATCGCGTAGTGGATGAACGAGACCAAGGCGAGCGTCTTCACCACCGCGAAATAGACACCGACCTCGTCCGATGGGCGGAACTGCTGAAGCACCAGCACGTCGGTATAGGACAGCAGCAGGTAGAAGCTCTCGACCAGCAGGATCGGCAGCGAGACGGCGAGCCAGCCGCCGATGTCGTAGGTCTTGGGGCCTGGCTCGATGTGATCGGCGAGCTTGCGGTTCAGCACTACCATCTGCCCGGTCATCGCGATCCACACCGCGCCGGCGCTCGCGACCATCGCGGCGACCGCGCCGAGGTGATAGCCGAGCAGGAAGGCAGCGGCCGTGATGCCGATGATCAGCGCCTGGCGGATGATGAATTGCGGCATCAGGCCGAGCTGCATCCAGTCATGCGAGCGCGCGATGCCGTCCTGGGTGTTGGCGACGACGAAGGCGGGCAGCGTCATGCAGCCGATATAGAGCGGCAGCACCTCGGCCGGATCGATCCAGGGCGAGAGCAGCTTGACGATACCGGCGAGCCCCAGCGACACCAGCGTGGACGCGGCAAAGGTCAGCCAGCGGCTGCCGGAGAGAAAGCCGCGCAGCAGTGCATGCTCGCCGCTGGTGCGATACTCGGGAATGATCTTTTGCGCGGAGGCCGAGATGCCGAAGTCCATCATGCTGCCGAGCAGCAGCACCCAGGTCCAGACGTAGACATAGATGCCGTAGTCGGACGTCCCCATCCAGCGCGCGAGCAGAACCTGCGAGAAATAGGCAAGGCCCGCGCTGATCACCCGGATGATGAAGATGGTGCCGGCCAACCGCCGCGTCAGCGACGCTTCGTTCGACCCGCCCGTCAGCTTCGCGCGCAGCCGCGCGATGAGGCCGGCAGGTCCGGTCGTTGCGGGTTCTGCATCCATCACGGCCAATTCGAGATCCCCAGGGCGTCCGTATCAGGCGTCCCGCATGCTGCGGCAGGCCTGATGCGTTAGCCCTTGGGGATTAGCAACCATTCGTTAAGATTGGGTTGGGTGAGGCATGCTGCCGCTCCAGCCACCGGCGTCGTCCCCGCCTAGTGCGCAATTGCGCACGGGGGGCGGGGACCCATAACCCCAGCGAGAAATCGTTGCGCTGGCTGGTAACTCCGAGTCTTCGCCAAACCACTCCCTGTGGCTATGGGTCCCGGGCTCGCGCTGCGCGCGCCCCGGAACGACAGCTTCGGCTCACTCCAAATTCGTATTGAACTCGTACGATTTCTCGGGCGCGACGAGCGTGAACTTCAGCGCCGCTCCGTCGGGCTTGGCGCCCGGCGGCAGTCCGTCGAGCTCGAAGGAAAATCGCTGCACGCCGGGTGGGCTGCGCTCGACCGGCGCCGGAATCGGCAACGCCCAATCGAGCGTTGGCCCTTCCACGAACAAATTGACGCCGCGGCTGTCAGGCACGACCACGTCGACCACCACATTCTTGGGACCGTCACGTTTGACGTCGCGGATGGTCAGCGGATTGGGATCACCGATCGTGGCAGGCTTCGGCACGGTGTCGAGCGCAGCACGCAGATTAGCGTCCTCGGTCGAGGCGACGTTGTTGAAGCCGAGCTCGACATTGGCCTCGACGGGAACGCAGAGCTTCTCGCACACGGCGTAGTTGATCTCGGCGCGCAGCGTCACCGGCTTGTCGGGCGCCTTGGGCACGATGCGCAGAGGTAGCACGATCTGGCCGTGATAGCCGATCGAATGCCCGCCCGCGCCGTCATCGAATTTCAGCGGCGCCGGCCACATCACCGTCACCGCTTCGACATTGTCCGATTTGGAGAAATCGAACCGCGGCGGAACGCCGGAATCGCCGGGGATGCGCCAGTAGGTCTTCCATCCCTGCTGGAGCTGGAAGGCGATACCGCCGAGCAGGACGGCGCCGCTGCGCGATCCCGCCAGCAATCGCACTGCGGAATGGCCGTCGCGCTGCCAGGGCGAAGCGTCGTCGGCGCGGGCTGCAAGCGTCACCGACGACGCAAGCAGGGTTGTTGCGACGCCAAACGCCGCATGCAGGGGAACTCTTGTCAGCATGGCACGTCTTTACAGGGTCGCCCCTGGGCAAACCATTGAATTGCTTGTGATGGATGCACCTGAATCAAGTCTATGCAAGCCTTGATTTGACAGCAGCCCGGCCCGACATCAGGATAGGAATCGAAACCGGAGTGCTTCACCGATGGCTCCCACAGGCAAAAGGACGGGCGAAAGCACCCGCAGCGCGGCCCCCGCGCTTCCCAGCTCGGCCGGCTATCTCGACGGCCAGCTCCTGATCGCGATGCCCGTGATGGGCGATGAGCGCTTCGAGCGCTCGGTGATCTATCTCTGTGCGCATTCCGCCGAGGGCGCGATGGGCATCATCGTCAATCATCCCGCCGGCAGCATCGACTTCCCCGAGCTGTTGCAGCAGCTCGGCATCATCAAGAAGGGCGAGCACATCAAGCTGCCGGAGAACGCCGAAAGCATGAAGGTGCTGCGTGGCGGGCCGGTCGATACCGGCCGCGGCTTCGTGCTGCATTCCAGCGATTTCTACATCGAGAACGCGACGCTCCGGATCGACGACGGCGTCTGCCTCACCGCGACCGTCGACATCCTGCGGGCGATCGCCAACGGCTCCGGCCCGAAGCACGCCATCCTCGCGCTTGGTTATGCCGGCTGGGCGCCGGGCCAGCTCGAGACCGAAATCCAGAGCAATGGCTGGCTGCATTGCGATGCGGATTCGGATTTGATCTTCGGCGACGATGTCGACGAGAAGTACGGACGCGCGCTGCGCAAGATCGGCATCGATCCCGGCATGCTCTCGAACGATGCGGGACACGCGTAGCTGTGTAGCAGCTGCTGCGACGGTTTGCGGTGTCCTGCGCCACCCTCCGCTGTCGTGCCCCGGCTTGACCGGGGCATCCAGTACGCCGCGGCCTATCGATTCCATCACAACCGTCTCGGAGTAATGGATCGCCCGGTCAAGCCGGGCGATGACCACGTCCAGCGGGGTGTGCCGCCTACTCCGCCGCCTGCTGCTGTACCGTCGGCTCTGTCCCCGCCACCGTCGCGCGGCGCATGTCGCGGGGCTGGGACTGGTCGTAGCGGCGGACGCGATGCATGGTCTGGCGGTTGTCCCACATCACGAGATCATGCAGCTTCCATTTGTGGACGTAGACGAACTCGCCTTGCGTCGCATGCTCGTTCAGATCGCGCAGCAGCAGCCGACCTTCGGGGACGCTCATGCTGACGATCTTGCCGGCATGCGATGAGAGGTACAGCGACTTGCGGCGATGCACCGGATGGGTGCGCACCAGGCGCTGCAGCACCGGCTTGAACATCTGCTTTTCGTCGTCGGTGTACTCGGTGAAGCCGAGCGATCCGCGCGAATACATCAGCGAGTGCTCGCAGATGAGATCCTCGATCTCGGCCTTGGTGTCGTCATCGAGCGCGTCATAGGCCGCGCGCATGTCGGCGAACTCGGTATTGCCGCCCTTCGGGTTCACCACGCGCGCCGACAGCAGCGAGAATTTTGCGGGGATCGGGCGAAACGAGCTGTCGGAATGCCACAGGCAGTTGCCGAGGTTGAACAGATGCGCGCGGCTGTCCTTCGCCAGCGGCTTGCCWTCCTTGCCGAGATTGGAGACGTCGTTGAGGCCCGATTGGAGCCGGTAGTCCTTTTCCTTGGTCACGGTGCCGCCGCGCGCGTCCTCGCGCTGGCCGAAATTCAGCGCGAACGCCATCTGCTGCTCGTCGGTGATGTCCTGGTCGTGGAAGACCAGCACCGCATATTTGTCCATGGCGGCCTCGACCTCGCGCGCCTCGGCCTCGGTGAGAGGCTTTCGCAGGTCGAGGCCGGAAACCTCGCCGACAAAATGTTTCTGAAGCCGCCGGATGGCGATCGTCATGGTGTTTCTCCCGCGAACCGCGAGCGGTTGGTCCCGCTCTGCCGATAAAAAAGCTACTCCCGCGACCGGCGTTGTCAACGCTCGGCGCGCATATCTCTTAAGCGTCATGGCTCTCACGCGTTGCGCGCCATCAGGCCTCCGTCGACAGGGATCACCGCGCCGGTGAGGAAAGACGCAGCCGGCAGGCACAGGCTCAGCGTCATATGCGCGACCTCCTCGGGGTCGCCGTAACGGCCCAGTGCAGTGCGGCGCTTGGCGTAGATGGTCTTGTGCTCTTCGGAGATCCGGTCGGTGATGGCGGTGCGGATCGGGCCCGGGCAGATGCAGTTGACGGTGATGCCTTCGCGGCCGAGCTCGACGGCGAGCGAGCGCGTGAGGCTCGCCACGCCGCCCTTCGCCGCCGAATAGGGGCTGTGCAATGCGGTGGCGCCGAGCGCCTCGGTCGAGGCGATGTTGACGATGCGCGGGCTCTTCGACTTGCGCAGGTGCGGCAGCGCGGCGCGGATGATGCGCGGATGCGCCGTCAGCATCACGGCGATGCCCTTGGCCCAGGCGTCTTCGTAAGCCTCGTCGTCGATCGCGACGCGCACGGAGATGCCGGCATTGTTGACGATGATGTCGAGCCCGCCGAAATGCGCCGCGACGTCGCCAACCACGCGCTTGATCTCGCCGCCATCGGCGACATCGAGCTTCCACGCCTTCGCGGATCCGGCGTTCGCGGCAATCTCCTTGGCAACGGACAGCGCGCCCTGCTCGTCAAAGTCGGTGACGGCAACGTTCGCGCCTTCAGCGGCGAACACGCGCGCGGTCGCGCGCCCCATGCCGCTCGCCGCACCCGTGACGAGAACGGTCAGGCCTTTCACCGACCGGCTGAGCTCCTTGAATTCGGACATGCCGTTTCCTCGCGTCCCTTGTTTCTTGTTATGAGATGGACAAGGCTGGCATCGATCCGCAGACAGGTCAAACAAGCAAGATAAAAGGGGAGGCCACGATGGCGAACGAGCTCGATTTCTCAGGCAAGCAGGTGCTGGTGGTCGGCGGTTCCAGCGGTATCGGCAACGGCATCGCGCAAGCCTTTCGCGCCAGGGGCGCGCAAGTTGCAGTCTGCGGCACGCGTGCTCATCCTGCGGAATATTCGGCGCAAGAAGGCTCCGATCTCACGGGTCTTTCCTATGCGCAGCTCGACGTCGGCAACACCGGCGCGGTGGAAGCGTTCAAGCCGTCCTTCGACCGTCTCGATGTGCTCGTGCTCGCGCAGGGCGCGGTGCTCTATCGCCGCGGCGAGTTCGAGATGGCTGGCTTCCGCAAGGTCGTCGAGGTCAATCTGATGAGCCTGATGGCCTGCGCGACGCGGTTTCACTCCATGCTGCGCGATAGCAAGGGCGCGCTGATCATGGTGTCCTCGACCGCAGCCTATCATTCCACCATGGGCAATCCCGCCTACAACGCCTCGAAGACCGGCGCAGTCGGATTGACGCGGACGCTGGGCGAGGCCTGGGCCGAGGATGGCATCCGCGTCAACGGTATCGCGCCCGGCCTCGTCGACACCAAGATGACGAAGGTGACAACCGACAATCCCAAGCGGCTCGAAGGCGCGTTGTCGCGCATTCCGCTGCGCCGATTGGGCACGCCGGCTGACATGGCGGGCGCGGCGCTGTTCCTGGCCTCGCCGCTGTCGTCCTACATCATTGGCCAGACGCTGGTCGTCGATGGCGGGCTCATCCTGTAGCCCGGATGGAGCGACTGGCCCGCCGTGGCCCGAAGAGCGCAGGCGGGAGCGTAATCCGCGGCCTACACACTTTCGCAGAAGCTTGGAACTGCGCTGCTCCTGATCGGTTACTTGGGCTGACCCCCGAGGAGGAGCAACATGGACAAGGATCGGATCGTCGGATCGGCCAAGGAATTCGCTGGGCGCGCAGAAGGCGCCGTCGGTGATCTCGCTGGCGATGCGCAGACACAGGCGTCAGGCAAGGCGCGGGAAGCCGCCGGCACCGTGCAGAATCTCTACGGCCAGGCCAAGGATGCCGTGCGCGACGCCGGTGAGACTGCGGCCGGCTACGCCAAGGACGCCTACGACAAGCCGGCCGAGACCTTGCGCGACGGTTCGCAGGCGATTGCCAAGAAGGTGCAGGACAATCCGCTCGGTGCGCTGCTGATCGCCGGCGGAATCGGCTTCGCACTCGCGCTCCTGATGTCGCGTCCCGCCCGTCGCCCGCCGCCGCGCTGGCGCTATTACGGTTAGTCGCCACCGCCCGAATTTTTCGTGCCCCGGACGCAATGCGGCCTAGGCGATGCTTAGCATCGTCCGGCAACGTCGCTTTGCAGAGCCGGGGCCCATTCTTTTGTGAAATTCGTGAGTGGGCTAGGTCCCGGCTCTGCGTCGCATCACCAAGAGGTGCTGCGCCGCGTCCGGGACGCGAGACCTTCGCTTACCGGAACATCTCCGCCGATCGCCCGACGTTACCAGGCGGGCGCGGGATCGCGGGATTGGGATTACGCGGCGCCGGCGCGAATTGACGCGGCGGTGGTTGCGGAGAGCCGAAGCCGAAGAAATCGCGGAATGCCGGCGTTGCCTGGGCCGGCTGCTGCGGCTGCTGCACCGGCGGCCTCTTCGGCGCGAGTCTGGGCGGCGCGATCGCGGCGGCAGCGCTTGGCGTACCGGGAGCAGCAGCAGCACCATCCGGCGTCGTCGCCGCCATCGGCGTATCGCCCTTGGCCTGCTCGCGGCCGACTTCGCGGCGCGGCCAGGCATAATCATCGGCACGGCCGGCGGGCGCGGCCAGCGGCTCACCCTTCACCATCGTCTTCGCGGCGAGCGCATCGACGGCAGCGGGACGCGAGCCCGGTCCGCCCAGCAATTGATCGGCCGAGATCGAGGCCGCAACCAGCGGCACGATCGGTCCCGCCAGCGGCCGCGGCGCGGGCTTACCGGGCTCGGCGCTGGTGTCGGGGGTCGCAGGCTCGCTCGGCAGCGCAATCGGGCCGGAGCGTCCGGCGAGCAGGCGCGTGATCTCGCGCTCGACATAGTGGGCGAGCTTGCGTGCGCCGGGTTTCGTGAAATAGACGCCGTCATAGCTGCGGAGCTGGCGGATCTGGCCTTCGAAGTCCGGGCCCTTCTGGAGGAAGCGGCCGGCTTCGTCGACAAAGCCGTCCCAGACATCGACATAGGTGATGCCGGCCTTGGCGGCGCCTTCGCGATAGAGCGAATCCAGGAACAGCATGTCCGCGGTGCCCTTGGGGCCGCGGATCGCGGGCAGGCCGACCCAGAGCACCGGAACGCCCTTGGACTTGAGGACGTTGGCCAGCTCCTCGATCTTCTTGCCGTAGAGCTCGACCCAGCGCTCGTCGCGGAATTCGTAGAGGCCGTTCGGATTGCGCGCGGTCTTGTCCGGCGCTGTGACCGCCGGCGTGTCGGCGTTGTCGGCATCGTCCTGCGGCAGGTCGGTGTCGGCGGGCTTGTCGTCCGGCTTGGCGGCGGAATCAGGTTTGGCGTCGCCGGGCTTGTCGCCTGGCTTTCCTTGCGGCTTGGCGCGCGCGCCCTTGTCGTTCTTCTTGTCCTTGTCCGTCGCCTTGTCGGGCGCGGCCTCGCGGATCGAGATGCGGTCGTTGAGGCCGAGCATGACGACGATCACATCAGGCTTCTCGGTCTCGAGGATGCCCTTCGCTGCCGCCGCCCAGTCCGCGGGCTCACCCTTCGGCTGGTACTTGATCAGGCCGGACGTGGTCTTGTGCTTGCGGATCACGCCCATGTCGGGCTGCTCGGTGTAGGCGTCTTCGAGGCCGTAGGCGAGCCAGTCGGCCATGGCGTCGCCGATCACCAGCACGTTCTTGTCGGGCGTGGTGTCGCGCTTGGCTGGTGCCGGCGCGCGCGAAAAATCCTGGCGCGGCGCCTGCTGCTGCTGCTGCTGCTGGAATGGCGCGAAGAAGTCGCCGCCGAACCAGCCGCCGCCTCCACCGTTCCGCGGTGGCGGGGCCTGCCGCTGCGGCGGGCCGCCGAAGCCGGGGAAGTTGAAGAACTGCGCCGAGGCGGGTCCCGCGACGGAGACCAGAATCGCAAGCGCCGTCCCCAGCGCGATCAGCGGGCCGGTCTCGGTCAGCGCCTTGAAGAAGGACTTGAACTGGGGCCTGGGCTTCGACATGCGATCTCGGGCACGCGCAATGGGGGTCGGGATAGGCTCGATATAATAACGGAATCGGGCGCCAAACGGGCAAATTCTATCGTCATAAATCGCCCGATGGGTCCTGAGGTCAAGGCCGATTGGTCCGAAACAGGCCGGAACCGTTAACAGAGGGCCGGATCATCCGGTGCGACGGTGTGATCCACCCCCAATTGCGATCCATCTCACAACTTCAATGGCGGTCTAACGGTATTTTCACGCTGAAATAGCGCTCTCTCAATATTGATGACCAATTCCAATTTCGGGAGTGAACTCATGCAGGACATCACCAAGCAAGATGTTGCCGAGTCGCGTGCGCAAGCCGAGAAATTGCTCGACGCGCAGGCCGAGCAGTCCAAAGCGAAGCGACCGCAAGGCCATGGCCGATCCGAACGTGGCCTGGACGCCGTGGCTTACCAGCCGGAAGGCTTTGGCCGGTTCGGCCGCATGTTCCCGGAGCTGGCCCGGGCCCGCTTCGGCGATACCCTACCGCAGGAACAGGCGATCATGAATGCGATCGCCGACACCATGATCAAGCGGGGGGATACCGGTGCGCCGATTACCGAGGAGGAACCGGCCGACGAGAATCCGAAGATCAAGGCAGGCTACACCTATTTCGGCCAGTTCATCGATCACGACATCACCTTCGATCCCGCCTCCGATCTCGACCGTGACAATGATCCCAACGCGACCCAGGATTTCCGCACGGCGCGGCTGGATCTCGACAGCATCTACGGCCGGGGGCCGGCGGATCAGCCCTACCTCTACAATCCCGATCTCACCATCAAGCTCGGCTTCGACAAGACGCCGGCCTATCTGAAGGGCAAGAAGAAGCTCTTCGACGTGCAACGCGCGCCGCGTGACGAGAGCGGTGAAGTCGACGATGAGCATCAGGATTGCCCACGCGCCATCATCGGCGACAAGCGCAACGACGAGAACAACATCGTCGTGCAGATTCACCAGCTGTGGCAGCGCTTCCACAACAAGATCATGCTCGACCTGGCGCGGCCGTCGACCGAGCCGGGAAACGAGCGGCCGGGGATCACGGGCCTCGCAGCCTTCAATACGGCCCAGCGCAAGGTACGCTGGCACTATCAATGGGTCGTCTTGCACGACTTCGTGCGGCGCATCGTCGGCGACAAGATGTTCCACGCGGTCTACAACGGCGGCAAGCCGAAGCTCCACTTCTACAAGCCGGAGGACGCGTAATATCCGTTCATGCCGGTCGAATTTTCGGTCGCGGCCTATCGGTTCGGCCACTCCATGGTCCGGCCGAGCTATTCGCTGAGCGCGGAGATACCGCATCAGAGGGCGCCGAAGAACAAGCTGGACCGATTGCCGATCTTCAAGCCGGACTTCAGCTGCGACGACGTGCGCAGCCTGAACGGCTTCCGTCCGTTGCCCCCGGGATGGGGCATCGACTGGAGCTTCTTCCTGCCGGACGTGGCAAGCGATCTGCCGGAGCCGACGGCGGAGCTCCCGTTCGACCAGTTCGTGCGGCCGCAGCCGGCGTATCGGATCGACACCATGCTGGTCGATCCGCTCTCGATGTTGCCGGACCTGCGCAACGAGAAGAGGCCTGATCGCAAGTCGTTGCCAAGCCTGAACCTGCAGCGCGGCATCGCGCTGGGCCTGCCGAGCGGGCAGGCGGTGGCACGGCGCATGGGTCTCAAGCCCCTGACGGACGAGCAGCTCTGGATCGATCAAGGCAATCTGGACGACGACGCCGCGAAGGCACGCCGCGACATGTTCACGGAAAACGCTGCGCAGCTGCACGAGAACGCACCGCTCTGGTACTATATCCTGCGCGAGGCGGAGCTGGCCGACGCGGTCAAGACCGACTTCGAGGATGAGGACGAAAAGCCGACATCGCAGGTGCTTGGCGGCAGCAGGCTGGGCGACGTCGGCGGACGCATCGTCGCCGAGGTCCTGATCGGCCTGGTCTTCGCCGACAGTCAATCTTACCTGGTCCAGTTCCCGGATTGGCGGCCCACCGTCAAGGATATGTCGGACCCCAAGACGAGGTTCGAGCTCTCCGATGTCGTGAACTACGTCGATTCCTGAATGATCGGCTGTGGCGGGCGGTGTTTACCGCCCGCGCAGCCGCTCCAGGGCGTCGGAGGAGGCAAACCCGTCCGCAGGCACCCCGATCGAGGCCTGGAAGTTGCGCAGGGCCTCCCGGGTCTGGCCGCCGAACTGGCCGTCCGGGGTGCCCTTGTAGAAGCCGCGCTGGGCCAGCAGCTGCTGGAGTTCCAGCCGTTCGGTACGGGACAGCTCGCGCTCCTGCCGCGGCCAGGGCTGCACGAAGGGCTGGCCGCCGCGCAGGCGGTCGGCGAAATGGCCGATCGCCAGCGCATAAGCCTCGGCCGGGTTGTACTTCATGATGACGCGGTAATTCTGCAGCATCAGGAAGCCCGGGCCCTGCGCCCCGGCGGGCGCCAGCAGATAGGCTTTCTCGGCCGGATGCGGGAAGGGCTGGTTGGCCGGGCGCTTGAGCCCGAGCTTCTCCCACTGCGCCATCGTCATCGCCTTGGCGCGATCGGCCAGCATGTAGTTGAAACCCTGGGGCACCACGACCTCGTAGCCCCAGGTCTGGCCGGCCTGCCAGCCGTCCTTCTTCAGATTGTTGGCGGTCGAGGCGATCAGATCGGTGGGATTGTGGACGACGTCGCGCCGTCCGTCGCCATCACCATCCACGGCAAAGCGCTTGAACGCGGTCGGCATGAACTGGGTCGGGCCGAAGGCACCGGCCCAGGAGCCGCGCATCTGCTCAGGCCTGAGATCGCCGCGGTTGAGGATCTCCAGCGCGGAGAGAAACTCGTCCTTGAAATAGGCTTGGCGGCGGCCGATGCAGGCGAGCGTCGCGGTCGATTGCAGCACGCTGCGGTCGCCCATCTGCGTCGAGTAATTGGACTCGATGCCCCAGATCGAGGCGATGATGTAGCGGTCGACGCCGGTGGCTTTTTCGGTGGCGTCGAACTGCGCCTTGTATTTGGCGAGGACCTCGCGGCCCTTGGCGAGGCGGTTGTCGTTCACGAGGATGTCGAGATAGTCCCAGATCGACTTGGTGAACTCCGGCTGCGAATCCATCAGGTCCATGATGCGCAGATCGGGCGACAGCCCGGCCGTGAAGCGCTGGAAATTCTCCTGCGTGATGTTGCGCCGTGCGGCATCGGGCCACATCCCCGCGACGCAATTGTTGAAGTTGGAGGCGGCCTCGCGGATCGCGGCGGCCGTCATCAGCGGGTGGCCGGAGGCGCCGTCCTCGCCGGTCCATGGCAAGGCGCCGCCGGGGCCGGGCGGGGCTTGCGAGGGCGCTGGATTCGGGCCGGAGAAAATACCGCCGAACAGGTGCGACAAGCCGTTCTGCGCCTGGGCGCGCGCGCTGACAGGCAGCAGCACGGCGGCCGCAAGCATCATTGCGCCGGTCACAAATCCAGCACGTTTCGCCAGCGCTGCCACTGATTGCATCATACCCTACCTGTCCGCCCGAAAATCCGCCTTCAGGAGGCCCGGTACCGGTTGCCAATAGCTTAACAAAGGTGAAATTTTGGTGTCGGCCTTTTTCTCAACTCTGTGAGCGCGAGGCCCCACATCCGCCTTTGTTAGCGGCTGCAAACAAGCTAGCAAGATACCATTGCTCCCTTCACGTCCTCAGGTATTCGATCTGTCCCATGAAAATTCGCAAAGCCGTATTCCCCGTCGCCGGCCTCGGCACCCGCGTCCTGCCCGCCACCAAGGCGATGCCGAAGGAAATGCTGACCATCGTCGACAAGCCGCTGATCCAGTACGTCTATGACGAGGCGAGGGAAGCCGGCATCGAGCATTTCATCTTCGTCACCGGCCGCAACAAAAACGTCATCGAAGATCATTTCGACAAGATGTTCGAGCTCGACGCGACGCTCGCCGCGCGCGGCAAGAAGGCGGAGCAGGACATCCTGGCGCAGAATCAGCCGGAGGCCGGCGCCGTCAGCTTCACCCGCCAGCAGGCGCCGCTCGGTCTCGGCCACGCGGTCTGGTGTGCGCGCGACATCGTCGGCAACGAGCCGTTCGCGGTCGTGCTGCCCGATGAGCTCGTGCTCAACACGACCGGCTGCCTGAAGCAGATGATCGAGACGGCTTCAACGCTCGGCGAAAAATCCAACGTCATCGCGGTCGAGGCGGTGCCCGACCATCTTACCCATCAATACGGCATCTGCGGCGTCGGCAAGCGCACCGGCAAGATGTTCGAGGTCGACGGCATGGTCGAGAAGCCGGCCAAGGGCACCGCGCCCTCCAACCTCTCCATCACCGGCCGCTACATCCTTCAGCCGGAGATCTTCAAGATCCTGGAGACCCAGGAGCGCGGCGCCGGCGGCGAGATCCAGCTCACCGACGCCATGATCGGCCTCGCCAAGTCGCAGAAATTCTACGGCGTCGAGTTCGAGGGCGAGCGCCATGATTGCGGCTCCAAGCCCGGCTTCCTCCGCGCCAACATCGCCTACGGCCTGAAGCGGCCGGAACTGCGCGATGGGCTCATTGCGGAGATGAAGAAGTATCTGGGGCAGTAGCGCTCCACTCGTCATTGCGAGGAGTGAAGCGACGAAGCAATCCAGGCTGCCTCCGCGGAGACAGTCTGGATTGCTTCGCTTCGCTCGCAATGACGGAGGGGGCCCCTCACGCCACCAGCGACAGCTTCGGAAGGCTCGCGACCACGGACTGGTTGCGGCCGCCGGCTTTCGCCGCATAGAGCGCCTTGTCGGCGGCGGCGACCAGGACCGGCCAGTCCAGGCCGGTGGTAGGAACCAAGCCCGCAATGCCGCAGGAGACCGTCGACGCCGCCTGGTCGTCGGACCAGCCCTGTACCTTGCCGCGGATCGTCTCGGCGACCTTGAAGGCCTCGGCGGCCGAGGTGTTCGGCAGCAGTACCGCGAATTCCTCGCCGCCATAGCGCGCGGCGCAGTCGCCGGACCGCCGCACCGAATCGGAAATGCAGATGGCGATGCCGACCAGCACCTGGTCGCCGGCCTGATGGCCGAACGTGTCGTTGTAGGCCTTGAAGTGATCGGCATCGATCATCAGCAGTGCGACCGGCGTCTTCTGGCGCATCGCGCGGCGCCATTCGACGTCGATGACCTGGTCGAACTTGCGGCGGTTCTTCAGGCCGGTGAGCGCATCCGTCGTCGCCATCTCCTCGAGCTTGCGCTCGGCATCGGCGCGCCGGCCGATCTCGCGGGCGAGCACCAGCGTCGAGGCCAGCATGAACAGGATGAGCGCCAGGACCACGGCGCCGATGCGGTAGGCTTCCTTCTGCCAGAGCTCGAACACGGCGGCGAGCGGCTTGCCTGCCACCACGAAGAGCGGACCCGGGCCGGTGCTGCGGACATAGAGGCGCGGCGTCGCGTCCACCGGGCCCTGGCCCGCATAGGACCCGCCGGCCTTGAGATTGTCGGCCTTCCAGCTCTGCTGCGTCCCGAGATTCTTGCCGATGACGTCGAGATCGAACGGCCGCCGCATCATGATGGTGCGGTCGCGCGTCAGCACGGTGATGGTATCGTCGGGATCGAGGTTCAGGCGCTCGAACAATTCGTGGAAATAGCTGAAACGGATCGAGCCGGTGACGACCCCCAAGAAGCCGCCGTCGGTATCGCTGATGCGCCGGCTCAGCACGATGGAATAGGCGCCGCGGAAAAGCATCGGACGGCTGATGAAGAGGCCGGCGTCGGGATCGTCGCGATGAACCCTGAAGTAGTCCTCCTCGCTCCGGTTCTCCGGCAGGGGATCGAGCGTGGAGGCGTCGATGGTCAGCCTGCCCTCGGCATCGAACACCTGGATGGCGCCGAAGTGCCGCGCCGTGGTGGCGTGATCGAACAGGATCAGGTGACGGATCGGCTTCGAGACCGCGTTGATCTCCGGCAGCAGCATGTTGCTGGCGACCGCCTTCAGGGAGAGATCGTAGATCTCGATGTTGCGGCTGATATCTGCTTCGATGGAGGTGGCCAGATTGTCCAGCGTCTGGCGCGCGAGGGCCTCCTCGCCGCGGCGCATGTCCAGCATGACGTTGACGCAAATGGCGGAAAAGCCGATCACCGTCACGACGGACGATATGATCAGCAGCTTCGCCGAAATCCGCCACGGCCGGCGGGTCGTGACGTCGCGCCATCCAGACTGCATCGAGTGCTCCCGACACTAGTGGATGCGCCCGAAATCTTGCGTAGTGTTTAAGCCGGGACGGCGCTGCCACAAYGAGTTAAGAATTGGTTTCCGCGGGCATCGCTTTTGGGCAGCGGAGCTGGGACGAGAGGACGATTGTGAACGATTACGACGCGCTGCGGGATTACCTGATGCGGCAGAAGCAAACGGARTTCGTGCTGAGTTTCGAGCAGATCGAGGAGATCATCGGCTCGGCCCTGCCGCGGGCGGCGAATCGCGCCTCATGGTGGGACAGCCTCCGCAGCCCCGACATCCAGATGCCCCAGCGCGAAGCCTGCCTCGCCGCGGGGTTCGTCGCGACGCGGATGCCGGACGGCCAGAGCGTGCGCTTCACCAAGAAGAAGCAGCGCAGGTGAGCTGACGCTGCATGATTCTGCGCTGGCTAAGGGGGATTTTTGGCGCAGCCCTGATTGCTACAGGCGTGCTGTTCGCGCTCGCCTTCGAGGCGCGCTACTGGCGCTGGCGCGACTGCTTCAACGAGCTCGGCCGCTGCTACGACCCTGTAACGCAGGATGTTTATCTCGAACAGGCGGGAATGGTCTGGGGCGGTCTTGCCGCGATCTCGCTGGTGGTGGGGTTTTGTTTGGTCGCGGGGCTACGACGCAAGCCAGGGTAGGTCAGCTGGACGCGGTGCGCCGCAAGCGCGAGACGGGGGGCGCTAGCCCAAGTGTAGAACCACGGCCTTCATTGGCGATTATGGGGCCAGCGTTCGTCATGGGCTCGTATCAGGCATCTGGTCGTCTGCCGGTCGCAGACGCGCACGCATGTGTTCTGGCGCCCTCGAACGTCACCGGCCCCGCCGGTGTAGTCGGCACATGTGCCGAGGCAATTTGCGCCTCGATCCTCGCATCGTGCGGCTGTCACTGCTTCGGCCGATGAGGCGAGGAACACTCCGGTGCCGATGAGGGTCATCGCGTAGAAAAGGTGCCGAGTCATCCGTGACTCCTGAGAAAGACGCGTGGTCTGCTCATTCTGAGAACGACAGCTGCGAGCCCAGTGACCTCGATGACGAAGCCGTTCTGGATCGAATGCTGCGTGCCATCTTTCATGGTGGTCGAGCAGGGCCCATTGATCTGGATCAAGCCCGGCATAAGCGCGCCGGTGCGGCACCCCGCTCGCTTTGCGAGCGACCCTTTCCGGGAGGAGAGCGGAAGAAGATAAGCGCTAGCTCGCCGCTTCCAGGCGCACTTCCGTCAGCAACCGCATCGCGGCATCCGCGTCCATGGGCTCGCCGAAGGCGAAGCCCTGCGCRTATTCGCAGCCCATCTGGTAGAGCTCGACCGCGTCGGAATCGGTCTCGGCGCCTTCCGCGACCACGTCCATGCCGAGATCATGCGCGAGCGCGATGATCGACTTCAGGATCACCGGACGGGTGCCGCGGTTGGTGGTGCGCACGAACGACTGGTCGATCTTGATGGTATCGAACGGGAAGCGCTGGAGATAGGCCAGCGACGAATGGCCGGTGCCGAAATCGTCGAGCGACAGCCCGGTGCCGAGCTCGCGGATCCGCGTCAGCATCTGGGCTGCGTGCTCCGGGTTCTCCATCACCAGCGATTCCGTCAATTCCAGCTTCAGCGTGCCGCGCGCCACCGAGGAGCGCGACAGCACCGTGCGGATGTCGTGGATCAGATCGTGGCGCAGCAATTGCCGCGAGGAGACGTTGACGGAGGCGAAGATCGGCTCGCGCGAGCGCATCGCGCGCTGCCACACCGAAAGCTGCTTTGCGGTCTGGTCGAGCACGAACATGCCGAGGTCGACGATCAGGCCGGTCTCTTCCGCGATGCTGATGAATTCCGACGGCGCCATGCGTCCGAGCTTCGGATGATCCCAGCGCACCAGCGCCTCGAAGCCGGCGATCGAGCGATCCTCCAGCCGCACGATCGGCTGGTACAGGATCGTGAGCTCCTGCCGCTCGATGGCGCGGCGCAGCTCGCTCTCCAGCGTCAGGCGGTCGGTCTTTCGCGCGCRCATCGCCGGCTTGTAGACGTCGATGCGGTCGCCGCCGATCCGCTTGGAATGATACATCGCAAGCTCGGCGTCCTTGATGATCTCGTCCGTCAACTGGGTCTGCGGATCGGAGAGCGCGAGCCCGATCGAGGCGGTGAGAAAAATCTCGCGGTCGTTGAAGGCGATCGGGGCGCGGATGGTCTTGCGGATGGTCTCGGCGAAGGCGGTGATGCGGGCGGGGTCCTGCTCCGAGAGCAGGATCAGGCCGAACTGGTCGCCGGCAAGCCGCGCCAGCGTGTCCTGCGGCTTCAGGATGCGGGTGAGGCGGCGGGCCAGCGTCAGCAGGATCGAGTCGCCGACCGCGATGCCGACGGAATCGTTGACCTGCTTGAAGCGGTCGAGGTCGATCACCATCAGCGTCGGCCGCAGCGTCGGCATGGTCTTGGCGAAATGCGCGACCGCGCCGAGCCGGTCCATGAACAGTTTCCGGTTGGGCAGCCCGGTGAGGTTGTCATGCACGGAATCGTGCAGCAGGCGCTCCTCGGCGTTGCGCAGCTCGGTGACGTCGGTGAGCGTGCCGACCACGCGCGAGACCTCGCCGTCCGAGCCGACCACCGGGCGCGCCTTCAGCGCGAACCACATGAAATGACCGTCCGGCGTGCGCAGCCGGAAATCCTGCACCAGGCGGCCGCGGCGCTGGTCGAGCACGCTGTCGAGCGCTGCGCGGAAACGGTCCTGGTCGAGCGGATGCAGCACCTCAAGCCACGACGCCGCCGGGCCTTCCAGCGTGCCGCGCTTGAGGCCGAGCAGGGCTTCGGTCTCCGGGCTGGTGAACACCTTGTCGGCGGAGACGTCCCAGTCCCAGATCAGATCGCCGGAGCCGGCCAGCGCCAGCGCGCGCCGCTCGATGTCGGAGACGACGCCGGTGGTGGCGCTGCCGCCGGCAAAGGCGTGCTGCATCACCGTAAAGCCGATCAGCATCACGATCAGCACGAGGCCGCCGAGCAGAGCCGGGCCGACGATGTCGTTGGTGACGGAGCCCGCGACCGTCATGCCGGCCGCGACCACCCAGACCACCAGCAGGAACCAGGTCGGGATCAGCAGCACCGCGCGGTCGAAGCCGTGGGTGGAGAGGTAGACGATCAGCGCGAAGCCCGCGAAGGCGATCAGCACCAGCGACATGCGGGCGATGCCGGAAGCCACCGCCGGGTCGAACAAGGCGAGCGCCACCAGCGAACCCAGGAAGGCAAGCCAGAGCACCGTAATGTGCGAATAGCGCACGTGCCATCGACTGAGGTTGAGATAGGCGAACAGGAACACCAGCAGCGTCGCCGCCAATATCGCTTCACCCGCCGCGCGCCAGATGCGCTCGGCGTTGTTCGACATATCGAGCACCTTGCCCCAGAAGCCGAAATCGACGCCGATATAGACCAGCACCGCCCAGGCCAGCGCCGCGGCGGCCGGGAACATGATGCTGCCCTTCACCACGAACAGAATGGTGAGCACGAGCGCCAAAAGCCCGGAGATGCCGATCACGATGCCCTGGTAGAGCGTGAAGGAATTGACCTTGTCCTTGTAGGACTCGGGCTCCCACAGATAGAGCTGCGGCAGCTTGTCGGTGCGCAGTTCCGCGACAAAGGTGACGACGGCGCCGGGATCGAGCGTGATGCGGAACACGTCGGCCGTCGCGCTCTCCTGGCGCTCCGGGCGGTCGCCGATCGAGGGCGTGATGGTCGCGATGCGCGACAGCCCGAGGTCGGGCCACAGCAGGCCCGACGAGACGATGCGGTAATGCGGGGCGACGATCAGGCGGTCGAGCTGGTCGTCGGTGTTGTTGGCGAGTGCGAACACCACCCAGTTCTGGCCGCCCTCGCGGGCGCGCACCTCGATGCGGCGGACGATGCCGTCGGTGCCGGGTGCGGTGGAGACCTGGATGCGATCGGCGTCACTGCGCTGATGCTCGAGCACGCCGGTGAGGTCGATCGCGGGCGCGTCGCCGCGGACGCTGACGGCATCCAGCGCGCGCGCCTGGGATGCGGCGACGAGAATCATGAGGCCCAGCGCTATGGGCGCGAGGCACCTGATCAGACGCAAGGTCGGTTCTCCGCGTTCGACGCAAACTCTTCAGTGCAAGATGGTCAGTGCAAGGCGTTTTCCGAACGGAACAAGATGGTTCGGCGCGTCGCGATAGATGCCACGAAAGCGAGGAAAATCAAAGGGTTTCCGCCTTGCCTGATGGGCCGTTGGCCTAGACCTCCAACACAATTTTGCCAATATGTGCCGAGGTCTCCATGCGCCGGTGCGCATCGGATGCCTTTTCCAGCGGGAAACTGCTGTCCATCAGCGGCTTGACGCGGCCTTCGCGCAACAGCGGCATCACTTTCGCCTCGATTGCGGCCACCATGGCCGCCTTGTCCGCATTACTACGGGGGCGCAGGGTCGAGCCGGTATGGGTCAGGCGCTTCACCATCACCTTGGCGATGTTGACGCTGACCTTGGGGCCGTTGAGGGTTGCGATCTGCACGATGCGGCCGTCGACCGCCGCGGCATCATAGTTGCGGTCGACGTACTCGCCGGCGACCATGTCGAGGATCAGGTTGGCGCCGGCCTTGTCGGTCTCTTCCTTGACCACGGCGACGAAGTCCTCGGTCTTGTAGTTGATGGCGCGGTCGGCCCCGAGCTTGAGGCAGGCATCGATCTTGTCCTGCGATCCCACGGTGACGAACACTTTCGCGCCGAACGCTTTCGCAAGCTGGATCGCCATGGTGCCGATGCCGGAGGAGCCGCCATGGATCAGCAGCGTCTCGCCGGCCTTCAGGCCGCCGCGCTCGAACACGTTGTGCCAGACCGTCATCAGGGTTTCCGGCAGCGCGCCGGCTTCCTTGATCGACAGCGCCGGCGGCACGCTCATCGCCTGGGCGTCCTGCGCGATGCAGTACTGCGCATAGCCGCCACCGGCGACCAGCGACATCACCTTGTCGCCGATCTTGTGCCGCTTGGCGTTGCTGCCGACCGCCACCACCTCGCCGGCGATCTCGAGCCCCGGCAGGTCGCTGGCGCCGGGCGGCGGCGGATAGGCGCCGGAGCGCTGCGCCACGTCGGGCCGGTTGACGCCCGCGGCCTGCACCTTGACCAGGATCTCGTCGGGACCGGGCTGCGGAACGGCACGTTGTTCCGGCACCAGCACCTCCGGTCCACCGGGCTTGGAGATGGCGACCACGGTCATTTGCGCGGGCAGCTTGTCCATGATGTGTCCTTGGATGAATGAATTCCGCGGATGGCATATCGCCTTTTTCCGCCGAAGTGAAACGACATTAAGGCCCGAACCGCGCCGCCAGATGGCTTGCTCTTTCGGGAGAGATTTTTTCGACCAGTGGACCGATCGGCGCGATCGCTGTGCCGGCGCCGCCGTCGAGCAGGTCCGCGATTGGGCCACGGGGCCAGCGTGGCGCGGCATCTTCGCCACCGAAGGCGTGCAGCACATTTTCCGACAGGCTGGGTACGATGCTCCACGCCAGCACCGCGCAGGTGCGGACCAGATTGAGGCCTGTTCGCGTCACGATCGCCGCGCGAAGCCGATCGGACTTGATGGCTGTCCACGGCGCCGCATGTTGCAGGTAAGCGTTCGCAACATCCCAGATCGCGCGCGTCGCGGCGGCCGCGGCGCGAAACTCGAGCGCCTCGTGGTGGCGTCGCAGCGTCGCGATACGCTGCTCCAGTTCCCGTGCGAGCAGGTGCTCGGCCTCGTCAGGAGCGCCGCCTTCCGGAATCCGGCCGTCGAAGGCCCGATGGGCGAAGCTGACAATGCGATTGACGAGGTTGCCGAAGATGTCGGCGAGATCCTTGTTCACGTCGGCGACGAACCTGGCAACGCTGAAATCGGTGTCGGCGCTTTCGGGCGCGTTGGCGATCAGCCACCAGCGCCAGAGATCGGCGGGCAATTCCTCCAGGGCCTGGTCGGTAAAGATGCCCCGATTGCGGCTGGTCGAGAACTTGCCGCCCTCGTAGTTGAGCCAGTGGAATCCCTTGATCACGTCCACGCTCTTCCAGGGCTCGTTCGAGCCGATCAGCGTCGCCGGGAAGCTCACGGTGTGGAATGGGATGTTGTCCTTGCCGAGGAACTGGACGTAGCGGACGTCATCGGCCTGCCACCACCATTTTCGCCAGTCGCGGCTAGGTGCGGCGGCGGCCCATTCCTGGGTGGCGGCGATGTAACCGATCGGCGCGTCAAACCAGACATAGAAGACCTTGTCGGCGAATCCCTGTCGCGGAACCGGGATGCCCCAGGCCAGATCGCGGGTGATACAGCGATCGCGCAGATCGGCTGTCAGCCAGCCTTTCGCGGTCGACACCACGAAGGAAGGCCAGCCGGAGCGGCTGTCGATCCAGGCACTCAACGCGGACACAAGCTGCGACTGGCGCAGGAACAGATGGCGGCTTTCGCGGACCTCCAGCGCCCGGTCGCCCGACAGCGCAGATCGCGGGTCGATCAGTTCGGGCGGATCGAGCAGCGCGCCACACTGGTCACATTGATCACCGCGCGYGGACGGGTCGCCACAGTGCGGGCAGGTGCCGAGCACGTAGCGGTCCGGCAGGAAACGGCCGTCCGTGGGTGACCAGACCTGCGGCAACTTGCGTTCCTCGATCAATCCGGCATCGTCGAGCCTGCGATAGAAGTGCTGCGTCAGAGCGCTGTTCTGTGGCGAGCTGGTTCGCCCGAAATGGTCGAAGGAAAGGCCGAAACCGGCGGTAGATGTCGGCCTGAATTGCGTGCTGCACGTCGCAGAAAGTGCGGACATCCTGTCCGGCGCGAACGGCGCCGAGCTCGGCCGGCGTGCCGTGCTCGTCGGTGGCGCAGATGAAGAGCACGTCGTCGCCGATCTGCCGCCTGAAGCGGGCATGGACATCGGCAGGGAGGAGCGAGCCTATGAGATTGCCGAGATGCTTGACGCCGTTCACGTAGGGAAGGGCGCTGGTGATGAGAATTTTGGTCATGACTGCGGTCTTTCGCGTTTGGTGATGCCGACCGACGAAAAATCAAAAGCCCTCCCGCATGATCGGAAGGGCTTGGGGTCGGCTCATGCCTCACGCGCGTGGACGCGCGCTTATCCCGTCCGGTCAACCTCCTTGCGGTCGGGCCGGGGCATTCGCGTCAGGTGTTGCGCGCTCGCGAAAGTCACTGCAAATTCTCCTTGTGCAGAAGCGGTACCATTTCGGCTCGGAAAACGCCAGATCGGCGTCGTTCAGGACAGGACTGCCGGGGAGGACACATGGCCATCGAGGACGACGACAAGCCGCGCAAGAAGGTCAGCCATGAAATCGGACAGGATCTCTCACTCCTGTCAGTGGAGGAACTGACCGAGCGCGTCGCGCTGCTCAACACCGAGATCGCAAGGCTCGAGGAAGCCGCCGCCAAAAAGCGCGCCTCGCGCAATGCGGCGGATAGTTTTTTCAAGAAGTAGGGCCTAGCGCTCACCTCTCGTGTCCCGGACGCGGTGCAGGGCGTAGCGCTGCTCCGCAGAGCCGGGACCCATGCTTCGCGCAAAACTATCTCGTGTCGTCATTCCGGGGCGGCGCGCAGCGCCGAGCCCGGAATCCATAACCACAGGCCGCTGAAACGGGCAGGCTGAGCCGGGCCACCGCATCCGCCTGTGGCTATGGATTCTCAGATGCGCAATTGCGCATCAAAGCTCGCGACTTCGTCGCGCCCCGGAATGACGAGTGGAGAGTTTGTTCCGCCGCGCACTCGGCCAGTGACCGACATGGCTAACGAACTCTCAAAAAATTAGCTCGTTTACTTCCGATTAAGCTTTCGGGTTTATGACTGGGACTGTCCTCGTTTGGACACCGAGTGGCTCCTGTCCACTCTGTTTGACGCCTCCCTGTTATCAACTTTCAAAGCCGCCGGTCTCCGGCGGCTCTTTTTTTGCCTTTTTTGGGTCTCGTTCCGGTTGAATTCCGAGGAAAGACGCGCGGAAACCATATCCGCGCTTGCCGCTGGACTCCGCGTCCCGCCCGCGCAATGATTTGTTCATCATAAGCCGGCGCCAAAGCCGGACAGTCAGACAGTTGCGTAAGGGGCGTTAACCATGGAACGTTTGCAAGCCGAAGGTGCTCTCGTTCAACTCAGCGAGCGGTTCACCAATTCTGCGGCGTTCGGCGTCCTGTTCCGTGAGGGCATGGACCTGGTGGAAGAGACCGCCGCCTATCTCGATGGCGCCGGCCGCACCGAGGCCAAGGCGCTCGATCGCGCCGTCAGCCTCACCTATGCGACCGAGAGCATGCGTCTGACCACCCGCCTGATGCAGCTGGCCTCGTGGCTGCTGCTGCACCGCGCGGTGAAGGAAGGCGAGATGACGCTGAGCCAGGCCAATCGGGAGAAGACCAAGGTCAAGCTCAGCGCCGCCGATCCCGGCCCGTCCGATACCGTCGAGAAGCTGCCCTCGCAGCTCCAGGATCTGATCCATCGCTCGATGAGCCTTCAGACCCGCGTGCGCCGCCTCGACACCACCATCCACACCCCGCCGGTCGAATACGTGGCGATCGGCAACCCGCTGGTGCCGCAGCTCAACGCGCTGAAGGCCGCGTTCGAGCGGTAAGCACCCAGGTGCCGTAGTCACAGGTCTCGTAGGGTGGGCAAAGGCGCAAAGCGCCGTGCCCACCACTTTGCTTTCCGGATCGTAGAAGGAATGGTGGGCACGCTTCGCTTTGCCCACCCTACAGGTCTCGCCACAAACAAAAACGCCCCCGGTCTGACCGGGGGCGTTTTTCGTGTCCAGCCTTGCGGGCGGGATCAATCCTTTTTGAGAAAGCCCGAAAACTTCTTCTGGAAGCGTGAGACGCGGCCGCCGCGATCCATCAGCTGGGCGTTGCCGCCGGTCCAGGCCGGGTGCGACTTCGGGTCGATGTCGAGGTTCAGCGTGTCGCCTTCCTTGCCCCAGGTGGAGCGGGTCAGGTACTCGGTTCCGTCGGTCATCACGACCTTAATCGTATGATAATTCGGATGAATTTCGGCTTTCATGGCAATTCCTCGGCGCCCGGCGCCTGTCTTGAGTGGCTATCGAATGACGGATTTGGCGGGGTCTATACCCCACAGGCCCCTTTAAAACAAGCCATTGTGGGCAAAGGAGAACCGGGCCGTCCCCTAAGGGACATCCCGGATTTGCCACTCCCCCCGCAGCGGCCTATGTGGAGCTAATCTGTCTCCTTGGGTGTCCGATCTCATGAGCGCTGTGGAACGGCTTGACGACCAGTACCGCGACAAGCATGCCGCGCCTGAGGCCCCGTCGATCGAAGCCGAGTTGATCGAGACGCCGGCGAAGAGCCGCGCCAAGCTGCGGCCGCTGTTGGCACTCGCGCCCTATGTGGCCCGCTATCGCGGCCGCGCGGCGCTCGCCTTCGTCGCGCTCACGGTCGCGGCGCTGACCACGCTGCTGGTGCCCATCGCTGTGAGGCGGATGATCGATTTCGGCCTGACGCCGGAAGGCATCGCGCTGATCAACAGCTACTTCTCGGTGATGATCGCGGTGGTCGCCGTGCTCGCGCTTGCCAGCGCCTCGCGATACTACCTCGTGATGACGATCGGCGAGCGCATCGTCGCCGACCTCCGGCGCGACGTCTTTGCCCATCTGCTCTCGCTCTCGCCGGCCTTCTTCGATTCCGCGCGCAGCGGTGAGCTGGTGTCGCGGCTCACGGCCGACACCACCCAGATCAAGTCCGCGGTCGGTGCCTCCGTCTCGATCGCGCTGCGCAATCTCATGATGTTCTTCGGCGCGGCGGCGATGATGGTGATCACCAGCCCGCGCCTCTCCGGCTTCGTGCTGCTCGCCATTCCCCTGATCGTGCTGCCGCTGGTCGCGTTCGGGCGCTGGGTGCGGCGTCTGTCGCGCAATGCGCAGGACACGCTCGCCGAAGCCTCCGCCTATGCGGGCGAGCTGGTCGGCGCCATCCGCACTGTGCAGGCCTATACCAGCGAAGGGCTAGCCGAGAAGCGTTTTGGCGGCGAGGTCGAGCAGGCCTATGAAGCCGCGCGCACCTCCACGCAGGCCCGCGCCGTGCTCACCGCCATCATCATCTTCATCGTGTTCGCAAGCGTGGTCGCGATCCTCTGGATCGGCTCGCATGACGTCCTGATCGGTACGATCTCGCCGGGGCGGCTCGGCCAGTTCGTGCTCTATGCGGCCTTCGCCGCGGCTGGCCTCGGCCAGCTCAGCGAGGTCTGGGGCGAGGTCTCGGCCGCCTCCGGCGCCGCCGAGCGCCTGTTCGAGATCCTGCATGTGCAGCCCGAGATCACCGCGCCGGCGTCCCCGCGCGCGTTGCCGGTGCCGGCGCGCGGCGAGGTCGGCTTCGACCAGGTCAGCTTCGCTTATCCGGCGCGGCCTCACGTCAATGTGCTCGATGCCGTGTCGTTCACCGTGCGCCCCGGCGAGAAGGTCGCGATCGTCGGCCCCTCAGGCGCCGGCAAGAGCACCATCTTTCATCTTCTGCTGCGCTTCTACGACCCGCGGGGCGGCGCGATCTCCCTCGACGGCGTGCCGGTCAAATCCGCCGACCCGCGCGATTTTCGCTTGCGCATCGCACTGGTGCCGCAGGAATCCAACGTGTTCGCCGCGAGCGCCCGCGAGAACATCCGCTTCGGCCGGCCCGATGCGACCGATGCCGAGGTCGAGCGTGCCGCCGAGCTCGCGCATGCCGCCGAGTTCATCCGTCGCCTGCCCGAAGGTTTCGAGACCCCGCTCGGCGAGCGCGGCGTCACGCTCTCCGGCGGCCAGCGCCAGCGCATCGCGATCGCCCGCGCCATCCTGCGCGATGCGCCGCTCTTGCTGCTCGATGAAGCGACCTCCGCGCTCGATGCCGAAAGCGAGACGCTGGTCCAGACCGCACTCGAAGAGCTGATGCGTCACCGCACCACGCTGGTGATCGCACATCGTCTCGCCACCGTGCTGTCCTGCGACCGCATCCTGGTGATGGACCAGGGCAAGATCGTCGAGCAGGGCACGCATGCCGAGCTCGTCGCCAAGAACGGACTCTATGCGAGGCTGGCGAGGCTGCAGTTCGAGGGCGCGTGAGGGGCTCCTGACTGTCGCCTCATTGACGGTGTCATCACCCGCGAAAGCGGGTGATCCAGTATTCCACAGACAGTAGTGGGATTCGGAGAAGTCGCGGCGTACTGGATGCCCCGGTCCCGGCTCCGCCAAGGCTACGCCGAGGCCCACACGAGCGCTCGGCACGCCGAAGCTTCAGCGAAGGCGGCAAGCCGGGGCATCCAGCGGAGGGTGGGGTCGGCAGCAAACCTCGTCACGCCCGCCATGTCATCTTCAGCACCGGCCGTCCCGAGGTCGGGTTCAAATCGTCGCCGGCATGGGCAAAGCCGTTGCGCTCGTAGAAGCGGATGGCGCGGGCATTGTCCTTGTTGACGAGCAGCGTGACGCCTGACGGTGACAGGCGCTTGGCCTCATCCACCAGCAGCCTCGCCGCGTCCGAGCCCCAGTGCGCGGGATCGACCACGAGCTGGTCGAGATAGCCTTCGCCGTCGATGGTGACGAAGCCGGTCAGCACGCCGTCCGCTTCCGCGACCACGATCGAGGCTTTCGGCACCAGATCCTTGCGCCAGCGCTCGCGCCACCAGTCCAGCCGCGCGGCGAAATCGATCTGCGGATAGGCCTGCTGCCAGGTGCGATGCCAGAGGTCGATCGCGGCGGCTTCGTCCTCGGGGCGGTAGGGGCGGAGGTGGAGGGCGCTCACTACCGCTCCGTCAGCTTCAGCTCGATGCGGCGGTTGCGCTTGAAGGCCTCTTCCGTGTTGGCGGTGTCGAGCGGCTGGAATTCGCCGAAGCCGGCGGCGACGAGGCGCTGGGCGGGCACGCCGAGCGAGATCAGGTATTGCACCACCGAGATCGAGCGCGCCGCGGACAGGTCCCAGTTGGACTTGAAATTCGCGCCGCTGACCGGGCGTATGTCGGTGTGGCCGTCAACGCGCAGCACCCAGGGGATTTCGCTCGGGATCTTCTTGTCGAGATCGATCAGCGCGGTCGCCAATGTGTCGAGCTCGGCGCGGCCTTCCGGCAGAAGTGTCGCCTGGCCGGTGTCGAAGAACACTTCGGACTGGAACACGAAGCGGTCGCCGACGATGCGGATGTCAGGGCGATTGCCCAGAATGGTGCGCAGGCGGCCGAAGAACTCCGAGCGATAACGCGACAATTCCTGCACGCGCTGCGCCAAGGCAACATTCAGGCGAGACCCGAGATCGGCGATGCGGTTCTGCGATTCCTTGTCGCGCTTCTCGCTGGCGTCGAGCGCCTCCTCCAACGCGGCCAGTTGCCGTCGCAGCGCGCTGATCTGCTGGTTCAGCACCTCGATCTGCGCCAGCGCTCGCGCCGAGACTGACTTCTCCGAGTCCAGCGCCTTGCCGAGCTCGGTGGACTTGCCCTGGGCGTCGTTGCCGGCAGCGGCGAGGCCGTCATAGAGGCCCTTGATGCGATCTCGCTCGGTCTCGGCCGAGGCGAGGCCCGCTTTCAATTGCGAGACCTGGTCGTCCAGCGTGAGCTTGCCGAGCTTCTCCAGCGACAAGAGCTCGTTGAGCTGGGCGATCTTGGCGTTGAGCTGCTCCAGCGCCTTGTCCTTGCCGGTGACCTCCTGCGACAGGAAGAACTGCACGACCAGGAACACCGACAGCAGGAACACGATCGACAGCACCAGCGTCGACAGCGCGTCGACGAATCCGGGCCAGTAGTTGAAGCCGGCTTCGCTGCGGCGGCCGCGGGCTAGAGCCATTGTCGTCTCCGTTCTCTCGTGTCCCGGACGCGCTGCAGCGTGCAACGCTGCTGCGCAGAGCCGGGACCCATTTGTCTCGGTGAAGGCTCTGGGCCCCAGCTCGGCGATGCACCACTTCGTGCTGCATCGCGTCCGGGGCACGAACCCTTCGTCGTGTCCTCAACCCTTCTCGGGCTGGCGCGCGATGCGCTCCAGCAGGCGGCGGATCTCGCGGTTCTGCTCGCCCTGGCCGTCGGCCCATTCGCGGATCATCTGCTGCTCGGTCCGCATGTGCGAGACCAGCGCCTGGATGGCTTCGGCAAGGCTCGCCATTGCCGCCGTGGTGCCGCGGCTGGCGCTGCCTTCCTCGAGCACGGAGCGTAAGCGCTCGACGGCGGCCTGGAGCTCGCCGCTGGCAACGCCGCCGCCGCCACCGGCGGCTGCGACCGCAACCTCGCCGTGGCCATATTCGCGCACGGTGGTGGCGAGCCAGTCTTCGAGGTCGGTGTAGAAGCGGTTCTGGGCCTGGCTCGATTGCAGATCGAGGAAGCCGAGGATCAGCGAGCCGGCGAGGCCGAACAGCGAGCTCGAGAACGAGATGCCCATGCCGCCGAGCGGGGCGGCGAGGCCCTCCTTCAGCGTGTCGAACAGGGCGCCGGAATCGCCCCCGACCTTGAGCCCGTCGATCACCTTGCCGACCGAGCCGACCGTCTCGATCAGGCCCCAGAAGGTGCCGAGCAGGCCGAGGAAGACCAGCAGGCCGGTCATGTAGCGGGAGATGTCCCGGGCCTCGTCGAGGCGGGTCGCGATCGAATCGAGCAGGTGCCGCATGGTGGTCTGGGTGATCGTCATCCGCCCGGTGCGCTCGCCGCCGAGGATCATGGCCATCGGCGCCAGCAGTTTCGGGTGCCGGGACGGCGCCAGGCCGGGATCGGCGATGCGGAAATTGTTGACCCAGGAGACTTCGGGGTAGAGCCGGATCACCTGCCGGAAGGCCAGGATGATGCCGATGAACAGCACGCCGCCGATCAGGGCATTGAGGCCGGGATTGGCGAAGAAGGCCAGGATGATCTGCTTGTAGAGCACCACGCCGACCAGGGTGCACAGCACCAGAAAGACCAGCATCCGCACCAGGAAAACGCTGGGTGAGGATAGCTTGGTATATTCGATATCGATGGGGGAGCGGGGCGAGGCGCCTGGCGGCATGGCCGGTATCATCCGTTAGGAACTTGCTTGCGGGCGCACTATGGCACAGCGGCAGCCCAAAAAAAGCGCCGGATGCGCCGATTTCGTGGACAGCTCTCGGAACCCAAAGCCGAAACCACGCTTTGATAGAGGCGCAATTTGCAAAACTTCGGCATTCCGCAGGCTTAGGTCGGATTTTTTGCATGGTGACGAATCCTGGGGAGTGGCCGTCATCGCGCTCTTGCTCGCGGTCCGGATGGCGCTCGCCTGGGTGGCGCGGCAGCATCTGCGGCGCGGTCGATCCTGTCTGGACCTCAGAGCCCGCCGGGCGGGTGGCAACGCCCGAACCTGCCCGTTCCTTCCGCCGCCGCCACAACGAGACCTGATCAACGGAGTGATCGCATGAGCGTCGTTTCCGCGATCTTCGGGACTGCCGAACGCGTGCCGCTGCCCGACGTCGTGATCCGCGCCGCGATCCAGCGCCTGTGCTCGCGCACGGCGACGCGCATGTCCGCGCTGGGCGCGGCCGACGATGCCGCCTTCGCCGGGCGGATGATCCTGCGGCCGATCGCCGGGGACGCGGATGCCGTCAACGCCGGGCACGACGAGGTGCCCGCGGCGTTCTTTGCGGAGGTGCTCGGCCCCAACCGCAATTACTCGTCCTGCTTCTACAAGTCCGATGCGAGCACCCTGCAGGAGGCGGAGGAGGAGGCGCTGCGCCAGACCGTCGAGCACGCCGGTCTCGCCGACGGCCAGACCATCCTCGAGCTCGGCTGCGGCTGGGGCTCCCTGTCGCTGTGGATGGCGCGGCGGTTCCCGCATGCGAAGGTGACGGCGGTGTCGAACTCGCAGGCCCAGCGCGCCTATGTCGAGGAGCAGGCGCGGCTGCGCGGGCTGTTGAACCTGCGCGTGGTCGCGGCGGACATGAACGTGTTCGCGCCCGATGGGCAGTTCGACCGCATCGTCTCGGTCGAGATGTTCGAGCAGATGATGAACTGGCGCAAGCTGATGACGCGCGTGCGGTCCTGGCTCGCGCCTGACGGGCGCTTCTTCATGCACATCGTCACCCATCGCTCCGGCTCTCATCTGTTCGACCGCGCCAATCGTGAGGACTGGATCGCGCAGCATGTCTTCATGGATGGATTGATGCCGAGCCATCACCTCGTCAGGCAATTCGGCGACGTCTTCAGGATCGAGAAGGAATGGTGCTGGAGCGGTACACACTATCAGCGCACCGCGAACGACTGGCTCGCCAATTTCGATGCGCATCGCGACACGATCGAAGCGTCCCTGCGCAGCGTCCATGGCGAGGAGACCGCTTTGTGGATGCGGCGCTGGCGCTGGTTTTTCCTCGCGACATCAGGGCTGTTCGGCTACGCCGATGGCAGCGAATGGGGTGTCAGCCACTACCGGATGAAGGCGGGTTAGGGCGCGCATTCCCGAAAGAACTTGTTAAGCGTCTTTCGTTGCGCAAACGGCACACGCCGTGTGTATCTTCGGAGCAGCACGTTTCGATTGTTGTCTGATCGTTTCTGCTCGCCTAGCGTTGTGGTTGTATTTCGTGGACCACACGACAAGAAAATCCGCATCCTCGAACGGTGTGGACGCAATTGGAATAGCGCATGCGCGAATGCATCGGGGCTGCTGCGACGATCCGACGACAATCAGATGACCTGCTTCGCAGGAGTCCGAACCGGACTCGGCATTGTTCCCCCGGCACGTCCCGGACTCGCATGCTTCGCTTGCTGCTGGCGAGCCTGTTGGTTGTGGCGCTGTCGGCGCTGTTCGCACGATCAGCCTCGGCCCAGGCCAATTGGACCGGCTTGACCAGCAACGATTGGATGGCCGGCGGCAACTGGACGACCGCGGCCCCTCCCATCCCGGGTCAAACCGTCAACATCGGAATCCTGGGCGCGCCGCCGCAACGGGAGACGATCCTCGGCGTCGGCGGCCCGTTCAGCGTTTCGGTGGGGACGATGTCCATTGGCAACAGCGGTGCAACGGCCGGCAATCTGACGATCCAGAACGGCAGCACGCTGACGAGTACCGGCTCATCGCGGATCGGAATTTCGGCCGGAAGCACCGGAATCGTGACTGTCACCGGACCGGGATCGCGATGGAACGTACCCGCCGGAACCTTTTATGTCGGCTTTCTAGGCGTCGGCACGCTCAACATTCAAAATGGCGGAGCAGTCGCCACAGGAGTCGGCACGATCCTGGGTGGCAACGCCTCCTCTTCCGGCACGCTCAACATCAGTGGCGGCGGCATGCTGCAAACTCAATCGTTGCGGGGCGGCCCCGGCGCGAGCCAGGCCAATTTCGACAATGGCATCCTGCGGGCGACTGCCAGCAACGCGACCTTCATCAACGGATTTTCGGGCACCAAGCTCAACATCCTCGCGGGCGGGCTGACGATCGACACCGGCGCGTTCACGGTCGGCACCGATGCCACCGCTGCCTTCACGGGTGCCGGCGGACTGACCAAGATCGGCAACGGCACCCTGAACCTTGCCGCCAGCAGCCCTTATGCCGGCCAGACCGTGATCCAGACCGGTATCCTCGCGCTCACCGGTGCGGGCGCCATCAGCAATTCGAGCCGCGTCGTCGCCAACGGGACGTTCGATATTTCCGGCATCACCGCCGGCGGCACCAGCATTCAGAGCCTCGCCGGCAGCGGCGGCGTCAGCCTCGGCGCGAAGAACCTGACGATCACCAACGCGAACGACACGTTCGCCGGCGTGATCGGTGGCACGGGCGGCCTGACGATCACTGGCGGTGCGCAGACGCTGATCGGCGCCAATACCTACAACGGGGCGACAAACGTGACCGGCGGTACGTTGCGCGCGGGAGCCGCGAACACATTCAGCGCAGCGTCGGCCTTCAACGTGGCTGCCGGCGGCACACTCGACCTCGCCGGCTTCAATCAAACGCTCACCTCGCTCGGCAATGCCGGCACGGTCACCCTCGGCGGCGCGCCGGGAACCACGCTGACCGTGGCCGGCAATTACGTGGGCAATGGCGGCACGGTGCAGCTCAACTCCCGGCTCGGCGGCGACAACTCGCCGACTGATCTGTTGCGGGTGCAGGGCAGCACGTCGGGCTCGTCGTCGCTGCGCATCACCAATGTCGGCGGCGCCGGCGCGCAGACCACCGAAGGCATCAAGGTGATCGACGTGGCCGGCGCGTCCAACGGCAGTTTTTCGCTTCTGGGCAGCTATGTCCTTCACGGCGAGCAGGCGGTGGTCGGTGGCGCCTATGCCTATACGTTGCAGAAGAACGGCATCGCCACTCCCGGCGACGGCGATTGGTATCTGCGCTCGAGCCTGATCAATCCGCCGGTCTCGGGACCTCCCGGTCCGCTCTATCAGCCGGGCGTTCCGCTGTACGAGAACTACGCGCAGCTGCTGCTCGGCATGAACGATCTGCCGACGCTGCAGCAGCGCGTCGGCAACCGCTATTGGGGCGGCAGCGACGCCATGGCGCGCGTCGGTGCCGCGCCGGCGACGGCCGTGGCTGCGTCTGCGCCCACGGCGTTCTGGGGCCGCATCGAAGGTGGCCATTCCGACTTGCAGCCCTCCAACACCACCGGCTCGACCTACAAGGCCGACCATTTGAAAGTGCAGACAGGACTCGATGGCCTTGTGCTGGAGAACGATCGGGGCCGGCTGATCGTCGGCCTCACCGCGCAATATGGCCTGACGACCGCCAATGTCGCGTCGTTCTTCGGCAATGGCCGTATCCGTGTTGAAGGGACGGGCGTCGGCAGCACGCTGACCTGGTATGGCGACAACGGCTTCTATGTCGACGGTCAGGCGCAGTCGATGTTCTACCGCAGCGATCTGTCGTCCGTGCTGGCTGACAGCCTGACCCACGGCAATGAAGGGTTCGGCTATGCCTTCAGCGCCGAAACCGGCAAGCGGATCGGCATAGGCAATGGTTGGTCACTGACGCCGCAGGCGCAGCTCTCCTATTCGAAGGTCGCCTTCGACAGCTTTGCCGATCGGTTCGGCGCGCAAGTAGCGTTGCGCGATGGTGACAGCCTGCTCGGCCGCACCGGCCTTGCCCTCAACCACCAGAGGACCTGGAACGATGCCACGGGCATCGTGCGATCCGATGTCTACGGCATTGCCAATCTGCGTTACGAGTTCCTCAACGGCACCAATGTCGATGTCGCAGGCATCGGTTTTGCCAGTGCGCAGGATCTGCTGTGGGGCAGCATCGGCGGCGGTGGCACCTACAGCTGGGCCAACGGCCGGTACGCCGTCTTCGGCGAGGTCTCCTACAATGCGAGCCTCAACAACAGCTCGGACAACCGCAACTACAAGGGCACCGGCGGCTTCCGCCTCACGTGGTGAATCCAGCGCTTTGCACCGGCGCTATGCCGGGCCGAAAGACGGTCGTCTTTCAGGTTCGTAACGTTTCGTTGCGATCTTCTGTCGCAGCTCGCGGTGATGGAACTCGACTCACAATCCGGTGAGTCCCGAAAAGCGCCCTGAACTCAGCATGATAGGTCATGTGGCATTGAGCCGCCCGCGCAATGCGTTGCGTCGCAGCAAGTACGTTCTATTTTGACGGCATCAGCCGCATGGAATCGCCCAGAACGGGCTCGCGCGGAGCGTGATTTCAGTTTCAACAACATCGGGGCGTTTAACTTCATGTCAGGACTTCGCGCGCGATCGGCATGCGTTGCAATGATGCTCGCGGCCTTTACGCCGCTGCTCGCGGGCTGCGACGAATCCGTCTCTGCGGTGTCCGCTGCCCAGCCCGCCGACCCTGACGTCAGCATCGTCATCGTCAAGCCGCAGCCGCGCGCCGTGGTGCGCGAGCTACCGGGCCGCATCGCGCCGACGCGCGTCTCCGACGTGCGGCCGCGCATCTCCGGCATCGTGGTCGAGCGCCTGTTCCGCCAGGGCAGCGAGGTGAAGGCCGGCGATGCGCTCTATCGCATCGATCCGCGTCCGTTCGAGGTCGAGGTGATGGCCACCGAGGCGGCCGTCGCCAAGGCCGAGGCCGGGTTGATGCAGGCCAGGCAGCAGGCGCACCGCATCGCCACCCTCACCAAGGATCGCGCCGCCCCGGAAGCCGAGAACGAGAAGGCGATCGCGGCCGAGCGTCAGGCCCATGCCGAGGTCGAAGGCCGCAAGGCGGAACTCGCACGCGCCAAACTCAATCTCGACTATGCCACCGTGCGCGCGCCGATCGACGGCGTCGTCGGTGCGGCGCTGGTCAGTGAGGGTGCGCTCGCGGTGCAGAACGAGACCAACCTCGCCAGCATCCAGCAGCTCGATCCGATCTATGCCGACTTCACCCAGTCGGTGACCGAGCTCAACCAGCTCCGCCGCGCCTTCGAGAGCGGCGACCTCGAGCGCATCGCGGCCGATGCCGCCAAGGTGCGCCTCGTGCTCGACGACAACACCCTTTATTCGCTCGACGGCAAGCTGCTGTTCTCGGACGCCAAGGTCGACGCCCATACCGGCCAGGTGACCTTGCGCGGCGAATTCCGTAATCCCAAGCGCGAGCTGCTGCCGGGCATGTATGTCCGCGTCCGCATCGACCAGGGACTCGACAGCGACGCGATCGCGGTGCCGCAGCAGGCGATCCAGCGCAATGGCGGCGGCGGCAGCGAGGTGTTCGTCGTCAAGGACGACAACCACATCGCCGTGCAGCCGGTCCGCACGGGGTCGGTGCAGGACGGACTCTGGTTCGTGACCGAGGGCCTGAAGGCCGGCGACAAGGTCGTGGTCGAAGGCTTCCAGAAGTTCGCGGCCGGCGACAAGGTGAAGCCGCAATCCTGGTCGGAAGCGGACGCCACCGCGGACAATCGGCACGCCCAGAAGCTGACGCGGTAACGCGCCATGGCGAGTTTCTTCATCGACAGGCCGATCTTCGCCTGGGTGGTCGCGCTGTTCATCTGCTTGATCGGCGCGATCGCGGTCCCGCTGCTGCCGATCGCGCAATATCCGATCATCGCGCCGCCCTCGATCTCGATCTCGACCAGCTATCCCGGCGCCTCGCCCGAAAACCTCTACAACAGCGTCACCCGGCTGATCGAGGAGGAGCTCAACGGCGCCTCCGGCATCCTCAATTTCGAATCGACCAGCGACTCGCTCGGCCAGGTCGAGATCATCGCCAATTTCCAGCCGGGCACCGATACCAGCGCCGCCTCCGTCGAGGTGCAGAACCGCATCAAGCGCGTCGAAGCGCGGCTGCCGCGCGCGGTGATCCAGCAGGGCATCCTGATCGAGGAAGCCTCGAGCGCCGTGCTCCAGATCATCACGCTGAATTCGACCGACGGCAGCCTCGACGAAGTTGGCCTCGGCGACTTCATGATCCGCAACGTGCTCGGTGAGATCCGCCGCATCCCCGGCGTCGGTCGCGCCACGCTCTACTCGACCGAACGCAGCTTGCGCGTCTGGGTCGATCCGGCAAAGCTGGTCGGCTACGGGCTGACCGCCGACGACGTCAACAAGGCGATCGCCGCGCAGAACGCACAGGTCGCTTCGGGCAGCATCGGCGCCGAGCCGTCGACCTCGAGCCAGCGCACCTCCTCGCTGGTGCTGGTCAAGGGCCAGCTCTCGTCCCCGGACGAATTCGGTTCCATCATCCTGCGCGCCAATGCCGACGGTTCGACCGTGCGGTTGCGCGACGTCGCGCGCATCGAGGTCGGCGGCCTCAGCTACCAATTCAACACGCGCCTGAACGGCAAGCCGACCGCGGGCCTCTCCGTGCTGATGTCGCCGACCGGCAACGCGCTGGCGACCGCGAGCGCGGTCGAGGAGAAGATGAAGGAGCTGTCGCGCTTCTTCCCGGCCAACATCTCCTACGAGATCCCCTACAACATCACGCCCGTGGTCGAGGCCTCGATCAAGAAGGTGCTGACGACGCTGGTCGAAGCCGTGGTGCTGGTGTTCGTGGTGATGTTCCTGTTCCTGCAGAACATCCGCTACACCATCATCCCGACCATCGTGGTGCCCGTGGCGCTCTTGGGCGCCTGCACCACGCTGCTGCTCGCCGGCTATTCCATCAACATGCTCTCGATGTTCGGCATGGTGCTCGCGGTCGGCATCCTCGTCGACGACGCCATCGTCGTTGTCGAGAACGTCGAACGCATCATGTCCGAGGAAGGTCTGCCGCCGAAGGAAGCGACGCGGAAGGCGATGGCGCAGATCTCGGGCGCCATCATCGGCATCACGCTGGTGCTGATGGCGGTATTCGTGCCGATGGCGTTCTTCCCCGGCTCGGTCGGCATCATCTACCGCCAGTTCTCGGTGACCATGGTCGCCGCGATCGGCTTCTCCGCCTTCCTCGCGCTGTCGCTGACGCCGGCGCTGTGCGCGACGATTCTGAAGCCCGTCGCGGCCGGCCACGGCCATGCGAAGCGGGGCGTGTTCGGCTGGTTCAACCGCGTGCTCGAGGGCGGCAAGGAGGGCTATTCCCGCACCGTCGGCTTCTCGCTGAAGCGGACCGGCCGCCTGATGCTGGTCTATGTCGCGCTGCTGGTTGGTCTCTCCTGGGCCTTCGTCAGCCTGCCCGGCGGCTTCCTGCCGATCGATGACCAGGGCTTCGTCACCACCGACGTGCAGACACCGTCGGACTCGTCGTATCCCCGCACCGAGGCCGTCATCGAGAAGGTCGAGAAATATCTCGCCGAGCGGCCGGGTGTGAAGGATGTCACCTTCCTCACCGGCTTCAGCTTCTCCGGCCAGGGCATGAACACCGCGCAGGCCTTCATCACGCTGAAGGACTGGTCGGAGCGCGGGCCGAAGGACTCCGCCGCCGCGATCGTCAACGACATCAACCGCGATCTGGGGGCGTCGATCCGCGATGCAAAGATCTCTGCGCTCCAGCCGCCGCCGATCGACAATCTCGGCAACTCCTCGGGCTTCTCGTTCCGCCTCCAGGACCGCGGCCAGAAAGGCTATCCGGCATTGATGCGCGCCGCCGACCAGCTGATCGCGGAGGCCAATGCGAGCCCGGTGCTTCAGAAGGTCTATATCGAGGGCCTTCCCGAGGCCGGCGTGGTCAATCTCGTGATCGACCGCGAGAAGGCCGGCGCCTTCGGCGTCACCTTCGAGGACATCAACAACACGATCTCGACCAATCTCGGCTCGAACTACATCAACGACTTCCCGAACCGCGGCCGCATGCAGCGCGTCGTGGTGCAGGCCGATGCGCGCGACCGCATGCGGACCGAGGACATCCTCAACTACAACGTCAAGAACAGCCGTGGCCAGCTCGTGCCGTTCTCCTCTTTCGCCACGGTCGAATGGGCACGCGGCCCGACGCAGATCGCGGGCTTCAATTATTATCCCGCTGTGCGCATCTCCGGCGAGGCGAAACCCGGCTTCACCTCGGGCGATGCGATCGCCGAGATGGAGCGGCTTGCCGGCAAATTGCCGCGCGGCTTCGGCTATGAATGGACCGGACAGTCGCTCCAGGAAAAACTGTCGGGTTCGCAGGCGCCGTTCCTGCTGGCGCTGTCGGTGTTCGTGGTGTTCCTGTGTCTTGCCGCGCTCTACGAGAGCTGGACCATTCCGCTCGCGGTGCTGCTCACGGTGCCGCTCGGCATCGTCGGCGCGGTGGCCGCGGCGATGCTGCGCGGCCTGCCCAACGACGTCTATTTCACCGTCGGCCTGATCACCATCATCGGCCTCGCGGCAAAGGACGCGATCCTGATCATCGAGTTCGCCAAGGACCTGCGCAAGGAAGGCAAGCCGCTAGTAGAAGCCACCATCGAGGCCTGTCGCCTGCGCTTCCGCCCGATCCTGATGACCGGCCTTGCCTTCATCTGCGGCGTGCTGCCGATGGCGATTGCGCACGGCGCCGGCGGCGCCAGCCAGCAAGCGCTCGGCAGCATCGTGATGGGCGGCATGATCGCGGTGGTGATCCTGGCGCTGCTGATGGTGCCGGTGTTCTTCGTCTCGGTGCAGCGCGTGCTGGCGGGGGATCGGGAGCCGAAGGCCGCGAAGGATGGCGAGGCGTATGGGCCGCCGGCGCCGGTCAAGCCATAAGGCGAGCTTGTCATGCCCGCGCAGGCGAGGCATCCAGTACGCCGCGGCCCTTCCGTATCCAACAAACGTCTCTGGAATACTGGATCACCCGCTCCAGTGCGCAAGTGCGCACAAGGCGGGTGATGACGGCGGAGTGTGAAGCGTAGGGTTCGCCCTAAGCCTACTTCCGCAAAATCTTCACCAGCTCCCCGTGCACGAACTCATTGCCGCACACGACATGCCCGGTCACCAGCGCATCACCCGGCGTTGCGATGTCGCTCACCGTGCCGCCTGCCTCGCGCACCATGATCATGCCGGCAGCGATGTCCCAGGATTGCAGGTTGCGCTCCCAGTAGCCGTCGAGGCGGCCAGCGGCGACGAAGGCGAGGTCGAGGGAGGCGGCGCCGAAACGGCGGAGGCCTGCGACCCTGTCCTGGATCGCGGTCATCTCGCGGCGGAATTCCTCGTGGTCGCCGCGGCCGATATGGGGCAGGCCGCAGGCCACCACGCATTCGTTGAGCTGGCGGCGGCCGGCCACGCGCAGGCGCTGGTCGTTGAGGAAGGCGCCCTTGCCGCGCTCGGCGATGTAGAGCTCGTCATTGGCGGGGTTGTAGATTACGCCCGCAATGATCGTGCCCTCGCGCACGAGGCCGATCGAGATCGCGAATTGCGGGATGCCGTGCAGGAAGTTGGTGGTGCCGTCGAGCGGATCGACGATCCAGGTGTGGCTCTTGTCGCTGCCCTCGCGGGTGCCGCCTTCCTCGCCGATGAAGCCGTAGCCGGGGCGGGCCTTGGCGAGGTCCTGGTAGAGGATCTCCTCGGCGCGCTTGTCGGCCAGCGAGACGAAATTGGCCGGCCCCTTCAGCGAGACCTGGAGATGCTCGATCTCGCCGAGGTCGCGCTTGAGGCTGCGGCCGGCGCGGCGCGCGGCCTTGACCATGACGTTGATAGTGGCGGAATACAGCATGTGCCCTGGTCTTGATCGGGGGAAATGGCGCGAAACCGCGCCTGTTTGAAGGATGGGGTGCCCTGCGAGGGCCTTTGCGTCAAGTCATTTGGTCCCGAGCCATTTTCTGGCGGCGGCCTCGGCCTTGCCCCGGTCCTCGGCCGGCAGGTCGGACAATTGCTTGTCGAGCTCCGGATCGCCCTTGCCGGAGGTTTTCGCCACCAGGTGCCATTTAAAGCCCTCGACCTTGTCCACGGACGTGCCCATGCCGTTGATCAGCACCCAGGCCAGGCGGTTCTGCGCGATCGCGCTGCCCTGGCGGGAGGCCTTGCGGAGCAACGCGACGGCGGCCGGCTGGTTCTTCACCGTGCCGGTGCCGTTGAACATGGCGATGGCATATTCGACCTCGGCATCGACATTGTCCGCCAGTGAAGCCGCCTGGAGCAGCCGCACCGCGCGTTCCGGGTCCTTCGGCACGCCGGTGCCTTCCTTGTAGAAGGTCGCCAGCGCGTATTGCGCCTCGGGCAGGCCGGCGTCGGCGGCCTGACGCAGCAGCTCGGCGGACCGCTTGACGTCCTGCGGCAGGGTCTGGCCGTCGAGATAGAGCAAAGCGAGGTTATAGGCCGCCTTGGGCTCGCCGAGCTTGGCGGCGGAAGCCATCAGCTTCACCGCCTCGCTCTTGTCGACCGAGCCGCCGCGGCCGGAAATTCGCAGCATGGCGAGCGCGAACATCGCCTCGCGGTCGCCGGCATCGGAGGCGCGCTTGTACCATTCCAGCGCCTTGGCGTAGTCGCGGCGGATGCCCATGGCGTTGGAATAGAGCTCGCCGAGCATGGTCATCGCCTTGGGATCGCCCGCTTGTGCGCGGGCGGTGGCGAGATCGAACGCCGTCTTGTACTGGCCGCGCTGATAGGCGCCGAACACCAGATCGACATTGGGATTGTCGGTTGCCGGTGCGGGGATCACGGTTGCGGGCAGCGCCGGCTTGGGCGAGGCGGCCGGCTTGGGCGAGGCCGAAGGTTTTGGCGCCGGCGCGGCCTCCTTCTTCTTGGCGGCCGGAGGCGGCTTGGGCTTCTGTTTCTCAGGCACAGCGCTCGGCGCGGCCACCGGCGGCGTGATCTGGAGCTGCGCGGCCGCGGGCGCCGTCAGCAGCAGCGTGGCCAGGATGGTGATGCGCGGGAGCTTCATGTCGGGCGCTAGCCGTGCTCCTGACCCGCAAGCGCAGCCGCATGGGCCTTCTTGATCTCAGCGTCGACCTCGATCAGCGCGGCCTTGGGACCGCGCGGATCGGACCAGACGAAATCGCCGACCAGCACGAAATCGGCGCCGCTGGCGGCGAAGTCGTGCGCCTCTTCGAGCGAGGTGGCAAAGCCGACGCAGGGCGGCTCGAACAGCTCGGCCCACCAGTCCAGCCGCTCGGCGATCGCCTGGGACGACGGGCGTTGGCCCTTTGCATCAGGTTCGCCGAACAGCACGTAGTCCGCGCCTATCTCGCCCGCATCCATGGAATGGTGCCGCGTCGTCAGCCCGCCGACGCCGGCGATGCGATCGGGCTTGAGCGATGGCAGCGCCTCTTTCAGCGCGGCGATGCCGGGGAGGTGCGCGCCGTCGGCACCGCCACGTGCGACCAGTTCGGCATGACCTTCAACGAGCAGCGCGGCGCCCGCCTTCTGGACCGGCGGGGCCAGCGCCTTGATGCGTGTGATCATGGTGCGCTGGTCGGTCTCCTTCAGCCGCAGCAGCACGGCCGCGACGTCGGCGGCAGCGAGCAGGCCCGGCAGCTCGGCGACGAACGCAGCGGGATCATCGATGGCCGGCGTCGCGAGATAGAGACGCGGCGCCGGGCGCGGCGGAGGCGATTTGTTCGACAAGATCTAGGCTGCTTTCTTTTCCAGGCTGCTTTGCCATTCGCCCTTGGACGCCAGACCATTCATCCGGGCGCGATGGCTGAATGCACTTTGGCCGGCTGCGACATTCTCGGCCTTGCCGGACCAGGCCTTCTGCGGCGCGGCCTGCAGCGCGCGGCCGTAGGAGAAGGTCAGGCCCCAGGGCAGCGGGCCGAGCTTGTGCATGGCGTTGAGATGCGCCGTCGCCTCTTCGTCCGACTGGCCGCCGGAGAGGAAGGCGATGCCGGGCACGGCCGCGGGCACGCAGGCCTTCAGCAGCCGAATTGTCTTCTCCGCAACTTCCTCGACGGGAGCCTGCTTCGCGCACTTCTTGCCAGAGATCGCCATGTTCGGCTTCAGCACCATGCCTTCGAGCGCGACGCGCTGCACGCGCAATTCCTGGAAGGTCTTGTTGAGCACGCGGGTCGTCACTTCATAGCAGCGGTCGATGTCGTGATCGCCGTCCATCAGCACCTCAGGCTCGACGATCGGCACGATCTGCGCGGCCTGGCACAGCGCTGCGTAGCGGGCCAGCGCATGGGCGTTGACGCCGATCGCGGTCATGGAGGGAATGCCGCTGCCGATATCGATGACCGCGCGCCATTTGGCGAAGCGGGCGCCGCGCTCGTAATATTTCTTCAGGCGCTCGGCGAGCTTGTCGAGCCCGRCGGTGACGAGCTCGCCCGGGCACATCGGCAGGGCTTGCGTGCCCTCGTCGACCTTGATGCCGGGGATGGCGCCGCTCTGCTCGATCAGCTTGACCAGTGGCGTGCCGTCCTTCGCATCCTGCCAGATCGTCTCGTCATAGAGGATCACGCCGGAGATGCACTGGCTCATGGCCTCCCTGGAGCGGAACAGCATCTCGCGATAATCGCGGCGGTTGGCTTCCGTCGATTCCACCCCGATCGCGTCGAAACGCTTCTTGATGGTGCCGGAGGATTCGTCGGCGGCAAGGATGCCCTTGCCGGGCGCGACCATGGCGGTCGCGATCCTGTTGAGCTCAGTCAGATTCATCGAGAGGTCCTCCCAAAACGATTCTGCCCTTGCCTGTGAAAATAGACCGTTCTCGGGCAATTGCCGAGTTAACGTTCGTCGCAGGGTAAAGGGGGCCCTCTGTCATTCCGGGATACGCCGAAAGGCGCAGGCCCGGAATCCATAACCCCAGGCTGTGGTTATGGATTCCGGGCCCACGCTTCGCGTGTCCCGGAATGACGGGAGGATGTGGCTGAAGGCCTTACGCCACCTTCGGATCCAGCTCGCCCTTGGCGTAGCGCTTGGCCATCTCGGCGGGGGTCAGGACCTTCTTGAACTTGGAGGCCTGGCCTGCGGTATTGAACTCCTGGAGCCGCTGCTTACACAGCTTGGTCATCGCTTCCATGGCGGGCTTCAGGTACTTGCGCGGGTCGAACTCTTCCGGGTGCTCCTTGAACACCTTGCGGATCTGGCCGGTCATGGCCATGCGGTTGTCGGTATCGATGTTGATCTTGCGCACGCCGTTCTTGATGCCGCGCTGGATCTCGGCGACCGGCACGCCCCAGGTCGGCTTCATCTTGYCGCCGAACTCGTTGATGATGTCCTGGAGGTCCTGCGGCACCGACGAGGAGCCGTGCATCACCAGATGCGTGTTCGGCAGCTTGCGGTGGATCTCCTCGATCACCTTCATGGCCAGGATGTCGCCGTCGGGCTTGCGGGTGAATTTGTAGGCGCCATGCGAGGTGCCCATCGCGATCGCGAGCGCGTCCACCTTGGTCTCCTGGACGAACTTCACGGCCTCGTCCGGATTGGYCAGGAGCTGGTCGTGGCTCAGCTTGCCTTCGGCGCCGTGGCCGTCTTCCTTGTCGCCCATGCCTGTTTCGAGCGAGCCGAGCACGCCGAGCTCACCCTCGACCGAGATGCCGCCGAGATGGGCCATGTCGGTCACGGTCTTGGTGACGCCGACATTGTAGGTCCAGTCGGCCGGGCTCTTGCCGTCGGCCTTGAGCGAGCCGTCCATCATCACCGAGGTGAAGCCGGCCTGGATCGCGGTCATGCAGGTCGCGGCCTCGTTGCCGTGGTCGAGATGCACGCAGACCGGAATGTGCGGATAGATCTCGGTCACTGCGTCCATCATGTGCTTGAGCATGATGTCGTTGGCGTAGGAGCGCGCGCCGCGCGAGGCCTGGATGATGAGGGGCGCGTCGACCGTGTTGGCCGCGTCCATGATCGCCAGCGCCTGCTCCATGTTGTTGATGTTGAAGGCCGGTACGCCGTAATCGTTCTCCGCTGCATGGTCGAGCAATTGACGTAACGTGATCCGAGCCATCTGTCTTTTTCTCCGGTTTGGGCCTGCAAGGCCGACTTAAAAGGCCGACTGATTACTTGGTGCGCAGAACTTCGACGCCGGGAAGGGGCTTGCCTTCCATCCATTCAAGAAATGCGCCACCGGCGGTCGAGACATAAGTGAATTGACCGGCCACATGGGCCTGGTTGAGCGCCGCGACCGTGTCGCCGCCGCCCGCGATCGAGATCAGCTTCTTCGCCTTGGTGCGCTCGGCGGCATGCTTGGCCGCCGCCACGGTTCCGCGGTCGAACGGCTGCATCTCGAAGGCGCCCAGCGGTCCGTTCCAGACCAGCGTGGCCGCGTCATCGATGGCGGCATGGACGCGCGCGATCGATTGCGGGCCGACGTCGAGGATCATGCCGTCGGCCGGGATCGCATCGAGCCCGTAGGCATGCGAGGGCGCGTTCGCCGCGAAGTGATAGGCGACGGTGGCGTCGACCGGCAGGATGATCGCGCAATTGGCGGCTTCCGCCTTCTCCATGATGCGGATCGCCGTCGCGGCGAGATCCTTCTCGGCCAGCGACTTGCCGATCCCGACGCCCTGGGCGTGCAGGAAGGTGTTGGCCATGCCGCCGCCGATCACGAGCGCGTCGACCTTGGTGACGAGGTTTTCGAGCAGGTCGATCTTGGTCGAGACCTTGGCGCCGCCGATGATCGCGATGACGGGCTTGGTCGGCGAGCCCAGCGCCTTCTCCAGCGCGACGAGCTCGGCCTGCATGGTGCGGCCGGCATAGGCCGGCAGCTTGTGGCCGAGGCCTTCGGTCGTGGCATGGGCGCGGTGCGCGGCCGAGAAGGCGTCATTGACCCAGATGTCGCCGAGTTTCGCCAACTCCGCGACGAAGGCGGGATCGTTCTTTTCCTCTTCCTTGTGGAAGCGGGTATTTTCCAGGCACAGGATGTCGCCATCTTTCAGCGCCGCCACGGCCGTGGCCGCGGGCTCGCCGACACAGTCGTCGGCGAAGGCGACGGGCCTGTTCACGACCTTCGACAGCGCCTCAGCAACCGGCTTGAGCGACTCCTTGGGGTCGCGTCCCTTCGGCCGGCCGAAATGCGCGAGCAGGATGACCTTGCCGCCCTTGTCCGAAATTTCGGTGATGGTCGGCGCGACGCGCTCGAGCCGGGTCGCGTCGCTGACGCGCCCGTTGTCCATGGGCACGTTGAGATCGACGCGCAGCAGCACGCGCTTGCCCTTCACATCGACGTCATCGAGGGTGCGGAATTTGTTGGTCATCGGACACTCTCTTGTCCCGGGCGCATAGCGGCGCGGAGTGCCGCTATGCAGAACCGGGACCTGCGCTGGAGGGACATGGGTCCCGGATCTGCGACGCAGCGTTTTACGCTGCATCGCGTCCGGGACACGAGAGCGGAGTTAGATCACCTTCGCGAACGCGACGGCGGTGTCCGCCATGCGGTTCGAGAAGCCCCACTCGTTGTCGTACCAGGACATCACGCGCACCAGCGTGCCGTTCTGCACCTTGGTCTGGTCCTCGTGGAAGGTCGAGGAGTGCGGATCGTGGTTGAAGTCGATCGAGACGTTCGGCTGATTGGTATAGCCGAGAATGCCCTTGAGCTGCTGCTCGGAGGCACGCTTCATCGCCGCGTTGATTTCCTTGGCGTCGGTGGCGCGCTTGGCGACGATCTTGAGGTCGATGACCGAGACGTTCGGGGACGGCACGCGGATCGAGACGCCGTCGAGCTTGCCCTTGAGTTCCGGGAGCACGAGGCCGATTGCCTTCGCCGCGCCGGTCGAGGTCGGGATCATCGACATCGCCGCCGCACGGCCGCGGTAGAGATCCTTGTGTAGCGTGTCCAGCGTCGGCTGGTCGCCGGTGTAGGCGTGGATCGTGGTCATGAAGCCGGTCTCGATGCCGACCAGGTCGTTCAGCACCTTGGCGACCGGCGCGAGGCAGTTGGTGGTGCAGGAGCCGTTGGAGACGACCAGGTGATCCTTGGTCAGCGTGTCGTGGTTGACGCCGTAGACGATGGTGGCGTCGGCGCCGTCGGCGGGCGCGGAAACGAGAACGCGCTTGGCGCCGGCGGTGAGATGCGCGGACGCCTTGTCCTTCGCGGTGAAGATGCCGGTGCATTCCATCGCGATGTCGACGCCGAGATCCTTCCAGGGCAGTTTCGAGGGATCGCGCTCGGCGGTAACCTTGATCTTGCCGCCGCCGAGGTTGATGGAGTCGCCATCGACGGTGACGGTGCCGGGGAAGCGGCCATGGACGCTGTCGAAGCGAAGGAGATGGGCGTTGGTCTCGACCGGGCCGAGGTCGTTGATGCCGACGACCTCGATGTCCTTGCGGCCGGACTCGGCAATAGCCCGCAGGATGTTGCGGCCGATGCGGCCAAAACCGTTAATTCCGACGCGGACTGCCATGTTTCATCTCCTTATGACCGTTCAATGACGTGTTCGATAACCCCGATCATCCCGCACAACGCGCTTAGCGCGCCTGCGAGGGTTTTTTAGGGCGGACGCCCGGTTCGGCCGGGCGATGCTTGATCATATGAGAGACTACGTAGTCCTTTTTTTTGGCAAGCTCAACTCTCAGCTAACGCGCTTCAGCACAGCGTTAACCGCAGCCTCGGCGGTAATGCCGAAATGCTTGTAAAGATCCTTCGCCGGCGCGCTCGCGCCGAACGAATGCATGCCGATAAATTCGCCATCCTGGCCGATCACGGCATCCCAGCCCCAGCGCACTGCGGCCTCGATCGCGACCTTCACCGGCGCGGTGCCGATGATCTCGGCACGCTTGGCTTCTGGTTGCGCTAACAAAAGCTCGAGCGAGGGCACCGAGACCACCCGTGACGCGATGCCGCGCTCGGCGAGCTGCTTCTGGGCGGCGACCGCGATCTCGACCTCGGAGCCGGAAGCGAACAGCGTTGCCTTGGCTTCGCCCTGGGCGGCGACCAGCTCGTAGGCGCCGGCCGCGCAGGGAATGTCGTTCGGCGCATTGGTGCGGAGCTGCGGCAGGTTCTGCCGCGTCAGCGCCAGCACGGTCGGGCCGTCGATACGATTGAGCGCAAGCTCCCAGCACTCGGCGACCTCGATGGAGTCAGCGGGGCGGAACACGCGCATGTTCGGAATAGCGCGAAGTGCGGCGAGATGCTCGACCGGCTGGTGGGTCGGGCCGTCTTCGCCAAGGCCGATGGAATCGTGCGTCATCACGTAGACGACGCCGGCGCCCATCAACGCGGCAAGGCGCATCGCGGGACGCGCGTAGTCGGTGAACACCAGGAAGGTCGCACCGTTCGGCGCGAAGCCGCCATGCAGGAAGATGCCGTTCATCGCAGCCGCCATGCCGTGCTCGCGGATGCCGTAGTGAATGAAGCGGCCCTTCGGCGTCTTGGCCGAGAAGGCGGTGGCCGACTTCGCCTTGTTGTTGTTGGAGCCGGTGAGGTCGGCGGAGCCTGCGAGGAATTCCATCGGCATCGCGCCGGCAATGACTTCGATCACCGCTTCCGAGGATTTGCGGGTCGCCGCGGTCATCGGCTTTTCCAGCAGCTCCTTCTTGTACGCGCGCACGGCCTTCGCGAGTGAGGCCGGACGCTCATGACGCAGACGGCGCTCGAACTCGGCGCGCTTGCGGCTGCCGAGCTCACCGAGCCGTCCTTCCCATTCCTGCCGTGCCGCCGCGCCGCGGCTGCCGGCTGCGCGCCAGGCCTTCAGCACGTCATCCGGCACCGAGAACGGCTCGAGCGAGATGCCGAGATTTTCCTTGGCGGCCTTGAGCTCGTCGGCGCCGAGCGCCTCGCCATGCGCCTTCGCGGTGCCGGCCTTGTGCGGCGCGCCGAAGCCGATGGTGGTGCGGCAGGCGATCAGCGTCGGCTTGTTGGATTTTTGCGCGCGGGTGATCGCTGCGGCGATAGCGGCCTGGTCATGGCCGTCGATCTTTTCGGCGGCCCAGCCCGCGGACTTGAAGCGCTTCACCTGGTCGACGGAATCGGAGATCGAGGTCGGCCCGTCGATCGAGATGCCGTTGTCGTCGTAGAGCACGATCAGCTTGTTGAGCTTCCAGTGTCCGGCCATCGCGATCGCTTCCTGCGACACGCCTTCCATCAGGTCGCCGTCGGAGGCGAGCAMGTAGGTGTGGTGGTCAACGATCTTCTTGCCGAACTCGGCGGCCAGCATCTTCTCGGCGAGCGCCATGCCGACCGCGGTCGAGATGCCCTGGCCGAGCGGACCGGTGGTGGTCTCGATGCCCTTGGTGTGGAAGTTCTCGGGATGCCCCGGGGTCAAGCCGCCGAGCTGGCGGAACTGCTTGAGCTGATCCAGCGTCATGTCGGCATTGCCGGTCAGATACAGCAGCGAATAGAGCAGCATCGAACCGTGGCCGGCCGAGAGCACGAAGCGGTCGCGGTCGGGCCAGTCGGTGGCAGTGGCGTCGAATTTCAGGAATTGCGTGAACAGCACCGTGGCGACGTCGGCGGCGCCCATCGGCAGGCCGGGATGGCCCGATTTCGCCTTCTCGACAGCGTCCATCGAGAGGCCACGGATCGCGTTGGCCATGCGGTTGTGGTCGACTTGCGTCATGTCTGAAATCCGTCTGAAATGAGGCGCTTGGCAGTGGTGCGGGCCGCGTGGGGGAAGCCTGGCGGCCACGGAAGGTTGGGCTGGGATAGCACCTCGGTTCCGGGAGTCCAAGGCAATCAAACGTCGGTTTGGCCGTAAAAGTTGCTTAGCAGTGCATAGTTTCGCGGCGGCGTTGCGCTCCGCTAGCTTGCCACGTAAATTTCTGCTTCTAACCGTTTGCCGAACCGAGTCTTTTGCCGGACGGCAAGCCCCACGGGCAAGGCCACAGGTTCCGCCGCTGACTGCATGAACGATCGCGTTTCAAACAGCTCTGCCATGACGGAGTCCTCGGCCGTCGAGATCGAGATCGCGACCCGCAGACTCATGGCGGCGCTCGACGCGCTCGAAAGCGCGGTGGAGCGGCGGCGCGATGCCGATCGCGACGAGAACGAGCTCGCGGCGCGAATCCAGGCACTGGGCGCGGATCGCTCGCGGCTTGCCGATGAGCTCGACGGCGCGCTGGTGAAGGCGCGCAAGCTCGAGCGCACCAATCGCGAAATCTCCGATCGACTGGATTCCGCAATCGTCACGATACGCTCGGTGCTCGATACCGGAGAGGACGGATGAGCCACATCAACGTCACCATCAACGGCCGGCAATACCGTATGGCCTGCGAGGAGGGCCAGGAGGTGCGGCTGCTCAAGCTCGCCGAAAGCTTGGAGACGCGGATTCAGTCGCTGCGCGGAAAATTCGGCGAGATCGGTGATGCCAGGCTCACCGTGATGGCGGCGCTGACCGTCTGCGACGAACTAGTCGACGTTGGCAACCGCGTCCGCACCATGGAGCAGGAGCTGACTGAGCTCAGGGATTTCCGCAACGCCGCCGTCGAGCGCGCCCGGATGACCCAGACCGCCGTGGTGAATGCGCTCAACGCCGCCGCCGAGCGCATCGAGAAGTCGACCCAGGTCCTGAACCGGACGGTGGGCAACGGGATCGCGATCGGCTGATTTTGGGCGGACCGCCCGTTGGGCTGGCGGTTCGTCAGTATCGTTGTTACATTGCGCGGGCGAGGCTGCGACGTGCGTCAGGAGCCATATATCCCCGGGGCCTTATCGATCCTTTAGGGAACTGTCCCTGGCCGGGCCCGTGGGCTCGGACATATGGTGCCCACCTACTTTCGTAGGGAACTCCGGGATCGAGTGCTTCAACGGCGTTCGCGGCTTCGCACTTTTGTTTGCTTGGTTTGTGCTTGTCGAAACAACTGCGGCCAGTTCGGTAGATGTCATGCTCCGGCTCGCCCGGGGCATTCAGTACGCCGCGGCCTCTGTGTGAATCACCACCGCCTCTGGAATGCTGGATCACCCGTCCCGGTGCGCAAGGGCGCACAAGGTGGGTGATGACGTGGGGGACCAAAGCGCATGTCCAATTCGAAAGCCGAACTCCGTGCCAAAGCCCTCGCGGCGCGCGATGCGCTGAGCGAGAAGAAGCGCACCGCCGCCGCCGCAAAGCTCGCCAAGCGCGGGCTGCCGTTCCCGCTTTTGCCCGGCAGCATCGTGTCCGGCTATTCCCCGATCCGCAGCGAGATCGATCCGCTGCCGCTGATGAAGGCACTCGCCGAGGCAGGCGCAAAGCTCGCGCTGCCCTGCGTCAGCGCCCGCGGCCAGTCGCTGATCTTCCGCATCTTCCATCCGAACGACCGCCTGATGCTCGGCCCGCTCGGCATTCCCGAGCCGTCGCCGGCCGCGGCCGAAGTCATCCCCGACATCATGCTGACGCCGCTCGCGGCCTTCGACCGTCTCGGCCATCGCATCGGCTATGGCGCGGGGCACTACGACCACACCTTCGCGCATCTGCGCAAGACCAAGCAGATCGTCGGCATCGGGCTTGCTTTTGCTGCCCAGGAGATCAAGGCGGTTCCGGCACTATCGCACGACGTCGCGCTGGATTATGTGCTAACGGAATCGGACGTGTTCGATTTCCGGAGTTCTGAAGTTGCGCATTCTCTTCGTGGGTGATGTCGTCGGCCGTAGCGGCCGCAACGCCATCGCCGAATATCTGCCCGGCATGGTCAAGGACTGGTCGCTCGATTTCGTCGTCGTCAACGGCGAGAATTCCGCCGGTGGCTTCGGCATCACGGAAGCGATCTATCAGGAGTTTCTCGATGCCGGGGCCGACGCGGTGACGCTCGGCAATCACTCCTGGGACCAGCGTGAAGCCCTGGTGTTCATCGAGCGCGCCGAGCGCCTGGTGCGGCCGACGAACTACCCGCGCGGCACGCCCGGCCGCGGCGCCGCGCTGGTGGAGACCAAGAACGGCAAGCATGCGCTCGTCGTCAACGCGCTCGGCCGTGTCTTCATGACGCCGTTCGACGATCCCTTCGCCGCGCTCGAGCGCGAGCTTGGCGCCTGCCCGCTCGGCGTTGCCGCCGACGCCATCGTCGTCGACTTCCATTGCGAGGCGACCAGCGAGAAGCAGGGCATCGGCTTCTTCTGTGACGGCCGTGCCAGCCTCGTCGTCGGCACCCACACCCATGTGCCGACCGCCGACCACCAGATTCTGTCAGGCGGCACCGCCTACATGACCGACGCCGGCATGACCGGCGATTACGATTCCATCATCGGCATGCAGAAGGAAGAACCGCTGCGGCGCTTCACGTCGGGGATTCCGTCAGGCCGGTTCGAGCCGGCGGCTGGTGTTGCAACGCTCAGCGGCGTTGCGGTCGAGACGGATGATGCCACGGGCCTTGCGCTAAAGATTGCACCGGTGCGCGTCGGCGGCCGGCTGGAGCCGGCGACGCCGAAGTTCTGGTTGAGCTGAAGTCTCACGGTATCGGCCACCCTCCCCTGGAGGGGGAGGGTCGCTACGCATGAAGCGAAGCGGAATGCGTAGCGGGGTGGGGTGACGGTCCTTCCGCGACGAACAGTGCCTGCGCGGAGAGATCACCCCACCCCGCTCGCGCTTCGCGCGATCGACCCTCCCCCTCCAGGGGAGGGTAAGAGCAGCGTCGCTCATTTCGACGCGCCTCACGCTGCCGCGCGAACCGCCTGCCAGAGATCCAACACGTCCGCACGCGCGATGCCGCGTGTGATGAACACGATGCGCGAGCGGCGATCGCTGTCGGGCCAGCCACCAAGCGCGACCGGCGGATGGAAGACGTGATGCACGCCATGGATCACGATCGGCGCCGGTTCGTCACGGAGATTGAGGATCCCCTTCACCCGCAGCAGGTCCTGGCCGCGCGCGTTGCGTAAATGCGCAAGCCAGTGCGTCACGGCCATCCAGTCGAGCGGCTCGTCGAACGCCAGCATGAAGCTCGCGATCGACGCATCGTGATCATGATGGTCATGATCATGGTGCGCGTGATGATCGTGATGCGCATGGCCGGCGTGCGCATCTGGTTCCGCGAAGGCCCGCTCGTTGAGCCAGCGCTCAACGTCTATCCTTTTCAGCTCGGGATCGATCAGGCCGGCGCCGAATAGCTGCGCGGGATCGATCTCGCCGTGACTGACGTTTTCGATTCTGGCGCCGGGATTGAGCCGCCGCAGGCGCAGCTCAAGCGCGGCGATGTCCTCGACCAGGTCGCTCTTGGTTATCAACAGCCGGTCGGCCAACGCCACCTGTTTCACCGCCTCATACTGCCGATCCAGCTGATGCGGCGCGTTGACCGCATCGACCGTGGTCACGACCGTGTCGAGCCGCAGGAAGTGCGAGACGAGCGGATTGTTGAGCAGAAGCTGCACGATCGGCGCGGGGTCGGCGAGCCCGGTGGTCTCGACCAGGATACGGCGGAACGGCGGAATCTCGCCGCGGTCCCGCTTCACCAGAAGGTCTCGCAGCGTCTGCTCCAGGTCGCTGCGGATGGTGCAGCAGATGCATCCGCTCGCAAGCACGGCGACTTCGCCGTCGACGCGTTCGACCAGGAGATGGTCGAGGCTGACTTCGCCGTACTCGTTGATGATGACGGCGCTGTCCTTCATGCCGTCGTGGCGCAGCAAGCGATTGAGCAGCGTGGTCTTGCCGCTGCCGAGAAAGCCGGTGATCAGCGAGACCGGAAGTCGCTGCGCGGATTTATCGCTTTCGAACAGGCCCATGGGAAGCTCTCGCGTCGGCCGTCTTATTTTTGTCGCTGGACAACAGCGTAGCGGAGGAGGAGGCTAGCGGAAACAATTTTAGAGTCAGACATTGTTCTGACCACAACCTGGGAGGGTGGAATGTCTAACGAGATCAATAACGTAGATCAAGACGGCGGCGGCTCCACGACGGATCGCCGGACCCTGCTCCGCACCGCGGGCATCGCCGGCGTTGCTGGAGCCGCGCTCGCCGGCTCGATGCACGGCAAGTTCGCGCTTGCACCGATCAGTGAGGCCCAGGCGCAGACTGCAACCTCCATGCCCAAGGGCACCGACAAGCCCTGGTGGCCATCGAAATGGGGTAAGGATGACGAGTCCGGCGCATCCAACCACATCACCCCGGCGAAGGTCCTCGACGCGGCGAAATGGATCAAGGACGGCAAGATCTACAAGATCGGCCGCGTCTACGAAGCCGCCATGCCGCTGTTTGGTGCGCGTATATTCGCACTGCGCATTCCCGGCAGCCCGACCGGCGGCCCGTTCGGTGACAATAAGATGGTCTATCACGACGAATTCCTGGCCACCGAGATCGGCCAGACCGGTACGCAGTTCGACGGCCTCGGCCATATTGGAGTCCAGCTCGGCAAGGACGGCGACAAGAGCGAGATGCGATTCTACAATGGCTTCACAGCTGCAGAAATTAGCGACGCATACGGGCTCAAGAAGCTTGGCATCGAGAAGCTTAAGCCGATCTTCACCCGCGCGCATCTGCTCGACATGGTCGCGCTCAAGGGCGGCATGATGGATGCAGGGCAGGAGATCACCTCGGCTGACATCAAGGCGGCGCTGGCGAAGCAGAACATCCCCGAGAGCGACATCAAGCCTGGCGACGCGATCATGTTCCACACCGGCTGGGGCTCGCTGTGGATGAAGAACAATGATCGCTTCAACAGCGGCGAGCCGGGCATCGGCCTCGATGCTGCGAAGTGGGTGGTCGAAAAGGATCTTGCGCTGACCGGCGCCGACACCTGGGCGGTCGAGGTGGTGCCCAATCCCGACAAGTCGCTCGCTTTCGTGGTCCACGCCGAGCTGCAGACCAAGCACGGCATCCACAACCACGAGAATCTGATCTTCGACGATCTGATCGCCGAGAAGAAGTATCAGTTCGTCTATTCCTTCACCCCGGCGCCCATCAAGGGCGCGACGGGAAGCAACGGATGTCCGATCGCGATTACGTGAGGACGAAGATCGGCGCGGGCGGGTGACGCGTCCGCGCCGATGTTATGGTTGAGCTGAAAGCGGCGCCACATCCTCGGTGTCGTCCCCGCCTAGTGCGCAATTGCGCACGGGGGCGGGGACCCATAACCCCAGGGAGTAGTGCGGGGCACAGTTCCCACACCGAGTCTTCGCCAAACTACTCCCTGTGGTTATGGGTCCCTGTGTCTTGGAAGCCTGTCATGATGGAGTGGGCGGGAAGCCGTTGGGTCCTTGGCGCTTGACGCCGTGATCCGGCCCGGTCTCCCGCCCGTTCCATCTATCAACCTGAACAGTTGCACGAGGCTGCAGCAACAGACCTCGCATCACAGGGACAGGCACCGTGATCATACCCCTTCGTTACGTCGGAATCGACGTCTCCAAACAACATCTCGATATCTTCGATGAGGGCTTGGGCGTGCCGGAGCGCATCGCCAACGCGCCGCAGGCCATCACACAGATCGTGGCGCGTTGGCGATGCGACGTGCTGGTCGTCTTCGAGGCAACGGGTGTCTATGATCT